>MENC01000046.1:0-2885 GCA_001768155.1 Bacteroidetes bacterium GWA2_30_7 | reverse complement strand
TTTTGTTATATGAGTTAAAAAACCATCTGAAACACCACCGTTGTAGGTTTTATCAAATGCATTAACAGTAACTGGAAAATCGAACGAAGCTGTTCCTCCGGCAATATAAACATCATATTTTGAATCGACATCAATGGAGTAGACAGCGTCATCTTGGCTTCCACCAACAAAAGAACTCCATACAATGTTTGATAAATTAAAATCCATTTTGAAAACAACACCATCAAGATTTCCATTATAACTTGGTTTAAAACCTGGTCCAATTCCGGCAGGAAAATCGTTTGAAAATGTGCAAGTTCCAATGTAAATATTGTTTAAATCATCTGTAATTAATTCACCTCTTGCTCCATCGCCATAATTCCAATACAATGAATTTCCTTCAGATGTACCGGCACGAAAATTTAGCCCATCATTCTCAGTTCCACCAATATATGAAGATGCTAAAATTGTTGAACCATCAGTGCTTATTCTGGTTACAAAAATATCAATTCCTTGTGTAAATCTTATAACTCCATCATAATCAAGCGAAATTCCACCATTAAATGTTTTATCGTAAGCACTTTCAGAAACAGGGAAATTTGTTGAGCCTGTAGTTCCGAATATTATTAATTGATTGAATTCATTAACAATCATACTATGAGGCATTTCCGAATCGTTTCCACCAAGATAAGTAGCAAAAATGCCTTGTCCAAGTGAGTCGTATTTTATAATTCCAATATCCCAACCATAAGAATAATCATTGTTTTCGGGAAAAGATGCTCCTCCGGCAAATTCCATTAATGATGGACCTAATGTATCAGGATAACCAATTCCCATAACAATTCCACCTGAATAAACATTTTTATTGTAATCGTAAGTGGCAGTAAATCCCCAATTGTCTGCTGATGAGCCTGAGTATGTAGAGAAAACTAACGTAGGGTCAATTATTAATGTGTCATTTGTATTGTAATTATCTATTTGAAAACTAATGATATTTTCGGTTAAAATAAATGAAGACTTAATTTCTTTTTCGCGACCATTAATTAATTGATATACATAAGGTTTTGTTTCTATAATTTCTCCAAGTGTAGTAACAATTATCAAATTTTCGTTATTTAAATATACTTTATCTGAACCGGTTACTTTCAGTTTTATTTCTTGATAATTTGCTTTAGGAAGAACTATAAATTCGTATTTAATTTCAGTATCAGTTTGTTTGCAACTCATGTTAATTCCAGAATATAACTCGGAGTACTTAACAATTTTATATTTTTTTAAATTTGAAGCCCAGTGTGATTTATCTTGTCCATATAAAAAATTGTACGACATTTTTGACGGAAGTTGTGAAGTTATTTTGCATTTTTTATTAGAATTTAAAAATTCTATTTTATAAGCATGTGATTTTAACTTTCCTGTAAACTTCTCATAATCACCATTTGACTTGTGTTCATGGAATTTATCTAAAGACTCAACAAACCGAAAAGTAAAACCATCATTTTCGAGAAACATTGCTCCGCCTAATATATCTGTTTTATAAATAATTTTTTTGTTCCATTGATTTTGATTTGGAATAAATCCAGCGGTTTGTTGTGATAAAGCAGTTATTTTACAAAATAAAATAATTAAAATTAAAGAATATTTAAGATATTTTTGAAACATATTCAACATTAAAAAGAAGTTCCTAAAGAACAAAGTTTAAAGTGTCTAAAATAGAATTATTCTTTAATGAGTTATTTTTTTAAAACTCAATTTACTTTAAATACTTATGAGTCCACTCCGAAAAGTCAATTTATGCCACAAAGTCGCAAAGACACGAAGAAAACACAAATTGTATAATGCAGATTTTTAATAATTTATAAAATTTTGTGTCTTAGTGGCTTTGTGGCAATATTTCATTTTACACTTTTCGGAGTAGGCTCACTTATTTAATTATAAAGTTAATCATATAATTTTAAATATTCGAAAGAATTTCCACACCAGTTTAAAAATTTCTTAAAGTCAACATTATTTATAACCAGTGATGCAGTATTTAAGTTTGGGTGAAAACTGATTTTTTTAACTTGTTCAAGTTCCTTATCTATAAATAGATATACATGTTTTTCGGTATCATGAATTAATCCAAAGGGCGACACCGAGCCAGGTTTTAATCCAAGATATTTTTCCATTCTTAGTTCAGATGCAAAACTAAGTTTGCCTTGTTTTAGTTTTTGCTCTAATTCGCTAATACTTAGGCTTTTTCGATAATCAAATATAACTAAATAATGTCTGTTGCCTTTGTGATTTCTGAAAAATAAATTCTTACAATGACTTGCATCTAAATCTTTCCAATATATCTCAGCTTCCTTCACAGTTGGCACTGGTGGATGTTCGTAATAATCGAAAGGAATATTTAATGATTTTAAAATTTCGTAAAGTTTTGAATCTCCATTCATTGTGTCGAATTATGGTATCCCCTCAAAAAATAGTTAGTAAAATGCCACCAAATCACCAAATTACACAAAAAGAAATTATCTAATTTAGAGATACTTAGTGTTTTTGTGGCGTTTTTTTTTTCTAAAATTAACTGCTCTATGAGTGGATACGAATTATGATTAAATTATAATTACGAAAATAAGTAATTTTAACGAATTAATTTTTAAGAGGTTCTATTTTCATAAATCATTTACTTCAAACATATATAAAAAAAATTCAAGTATTTAATATATTCATATTCATGCCATTAACTTATGTCTAAATAGGGTTTTCTTAAAAACATGTTCTATAACATGCTACCATGTATTGCATAGTAGTATCCTTTAACCATATCTTTGTATAAAATTATCAGCTATGAATTCAGAGAATACAAAAGCACAAATGCGAAAAGGAATCCTGGAATTTTGCATTCTTACAATTGTCAGTAAAGGCGA
>MENC01000045.1:7898-16768 GCA_001768155.1 Bacteroidetes bacterium GWA2_30_7 | reverse complement strand
GCAGTTAAGCGTTCCAATAGAGCAAACTGTACAATTTATTCACGACTTGCAAGACACAAAAATAAGCCTCGAACGGATAAACGAAATACATCAAAAAACAGACGAAAACACCAATAAAACCGAAACCACTCTTTCTCCCCTTCCTTTGGAAGGGGTCGGGGGTAGGTCAAACAGCAAAGAAATTAATATCTCAAACCTAACCTTTCAGTACGAAGGTCCACACTCAAAAAAAGTATTAAACCAAATTACCCTGAAAATACCCGAAGGCAATGTTACAGCAATAGTTGGAGCAAGCGGAAGCGGAAAAACAACACTTATAAAATTACTATTACAATATTATAATCCGGTAGAAGGCGAAATAATAATTGGCGAAAAAAACTTACAAAATTTTAATACAACATGGTGGCGAAACCAATGCGGAGCAGTAATGCAGGACGGATTTATTTTTTCCGAATCCATTGCCCGAAACATAGCAGTTTCAAACGACGAAATAGATAAAGACCGTTTAGCTTATGCAGCAAAAACCGCCAACATTCACGATTTTATAATGGAATTGCCACTAAAGTACAATACAGTAATAGGAGGCGAAGGACAAAATCTTAGTCAGGGACAAAAACAAAGAGTACTAATAGCACGAGCAGTTTACAAAAATCCTGATTATCTGTTTTTCGACGAAGCCACAAACTCACTCGATGCCAATAACGAAAAAGCAATAGTCGAAAATCTGCAAAAATTTTACGAAGGTAAAACCGTAATCATTGTAGCACACCGTCTTAGCACAGTAAAAAATGCGAATCAAATAATAGTATTAGACGATGGAAAAATAGTAGAAACAGGTAATCATAAACAATTAACCGAAAAACGAGGAGCATATTACGAACTCGTTAAAAATCAACTTGAACTTGGAAATTGATAAATTGTTAAATTGCTGTATTGTTAAATTGTTGGCTGTTTGCCGTCATTGCGAGGTGGTCATTGAGCGTAGTCGAAATGCACGAAGCAATCTCTATGTGTTTCTTTCAATGTGTCTATGTGGTAAATTATAATAATAAAATGGAAAATATAGAATTACGAAGCGAAAAAGTAAGAAACATAATCGGGCAAATACCGCCAGCTATAATACGAATAGGTATTTCTGTAATATTTACAATATTTATTTGCTTAATTATTGGAAGCTACTTTTTTGAATATACCCCCACAATTAAAACAACCGCAATTATTAAAACTCAAAACAACCAAAACTTTATAACCCTTAAAATTCCCGCAAACGAAATCAAAAAAGTAAAAACCGGACAAACAGTTATAATTAATTTCGACAATATCCCCGCTCTATATAACCTTAAAATATTTGGTAAAATCACTACTATCAACAACGATTTAGAAATTGATAAAACAGGAGGTTATTACAATTCTAATATTGAACTCCCCGAAAAATCATTTTCAAAAAATGCTAATAAAATAAGTATAAATACTCAGATATCTGTTAATGCCGAAATCCAAACCACTAAAACCAATCTATTCAAACGTATAATCGAACCTTTTCAATATTTAACATTTTAATCTGTTATCAAAAGTTTGTCGTGCACCCTTTCTCTACCCTAAACACACATTTCTTTACAAGAAGATTGCATTTCTTCACACTAAACATCAATTTCTTTACCTCAAACCTTCATTTCTCTACAACAAGATTCAATTTCTCTACCTCAAACCTTCATTTCTATACCCTAAACACGCATTTCTTTACAAGAAGATTTAATTTCTCTACCTCAAACCTTCATTTCTTTACAACAAGATTCCATTTCCTTACCCGAACATTGCATTTCTTTACAACAACATCTCATTTCTCTACCCGAACATTGCATTTCTCTACAATAACATCTCATTTCTCTACCCGAACATTGCATTTCTTTACAACAACATCGCATTTCTCTACCCAAACATTGCATTTCTTTACAACAACATTCAATTTCTCTCCCCTAAACCTTCATTTCCCCCAACAAAATCAATACTTGGAGTGTAATTAACAATGTAGCAATTTAACAATTTAACAATTCTTTTCTTTCCCCTCTCCCTTTGGGAGAGGTCGGGTGAGGGTTAAAAAAAATAACACCTCACACAATAAAACCAAAAAAAAATCATTTTCTATATAAATGCATTTTTAAATCTTTAATTACTAATCTTTAAATTTATTAATTATGCAAAACTCTCAGGAAGACAAACTTAGCATGTGCTTAAAAACAGAAAGTACATGTGACAAATTCCAAACAGTTTGGAATAGTAACAATGCTTTTAAAGCAACCTATAATCTGTTAAAATCAAGAATCAGGTTAGTCGAACAAAACCGTGATATTCAAATCACAAACATCACTGGAGTTACATCCGAAAAAGCAATCAAACGAGTAGCAATGACCGACAAAGCCCTGTTTATTGCTAACCGTCTCGAATCCTACGCAAGAGTATCAGCAAACACAGAGCTACTTGCAAACATACACTTCACTGCTTCCGATATGGATAAAGCTAGAGATACCAATATAGTAGGTATTTGTGATTTAATTCTTTCAAAAGCAAACACCTACGCTACAGAATTAGCCAACTACGATGTTCCAGCTACAACAATTACCGACCTACAAACAGCCATTACTACCTACACATCAGTAGTTACTAAGCCACAAACATCAAAAGCAATATTAAAAAATGCAACACAAAATATTGCACAATACATCAAAGAAATCGATGAATTATTAGCTACTCGATTAGATTTAGACATCGAAGTTTTCAAAACTACTAATCCCGATTTCTACAGTCAATACAAAACCGCTCGAATAATAATATCCACAGGCGGTCAAACCACAGCCTTGTCTGTATTAATCAACGACAAAAATGGAAATCCAATTCCAAAAGTATCTGCACTCATTACCAACATTCCTAAAAATCCAAACAACAAAGAAGTAATAAACGAAATATCCAAAAAGACAGGTACAAAAGGCACATTCCGAGTAGTCAACTTAGTAGAAGGCAACTACAAAATAAAAATCAGAAAAATCGGATATGTCGAAAAATCCCTAAACTTTACTGTTGTCAATGGCGAAACCACAAAACTTATTTTAATACTCGAATCAATATCCTCCTCCGAAATTCAATAGTTTTTCATAATGTAAGAGATGATTCTTAATTGGGTTGTGATTAATGGTAATCGGCAAATGTCGATTACCATTTTTTTTGTTTTTTTTTACAAATACCTTCAATAATTATTTATATTTAAAAATTAATTTCGTACACCTATGAAGCTGTTCCTGTTTTCAATTATATTGTTGCCTTTTATAACTATTAGCATTAAAGCAGAAAATAAAGCAATTAACGATTCAATAAAATCAACAATTTCAAAAATTGAAAATAAATATCAAATCAAAATATATTACGATACAAAACTTCCCGATTCTATTTTTGATATAAAGCGAAAATATAGCCTTGCTCCCGATTCAGATTATGTAAAATTATACGATTATATAAAGCTCTTCAATAAAGAATTTAATAAATATCCTGTACAATTTATTCATAAAGTAAACCTAAAATATATAGCAATAGTTAAAGAAGTAACAAATACAAACGGAAATATAAGAACAGCTGTTCCCGACAGAGAAAACGAAGTTTTATATTTACAATATCCACAAATTAATTACTATCCCGATTATTATAAACACACAATTCATCACGAATTCTATCACATGATAGAAGAAGAAATAAACGGAAGTTCGTTTTATAAAGACCCTTTATGGGCTTTGTTTAACGACACATCATTTCATTATGGAAGCGGAGGAAATTCCATGTACGATAAAAAAATAAATGCCTATGAAATGAGCCATCCAATAAAAGGATTTATCAATTTATATTCAGCCTCATCAATAGAAGAAGATAAAGCAGAAATATTTGCAATACTGTTTGTAGATACAGAAAGAAAAAAAATTGAAGAATTTGCAAAAACAGATAATTCACTTGAAAAAAAAATAAACTATATGAAAAACTTTCTCTATGGAATTTCTAAAGAAATGCAGGAATTTCTATTTGAAGAAAGATAAATATAACTATGAAGAAAAAAATAATACTAAACTATCTTCCCCCTGCCGATACCGATATGCCATCGGCAGCACTATCAATTCTAAAAAGCTTTATGCAATCAAATGGATTTGAAACCGAAATTAAGTACTGGAACTTGACTTTAAACAAGTTATTATCCGATTTAGATTCAAATTCTACTGCAACAGCACAAGTTCGATTAATCCCCTATTGTTATTATATTTCACAGCAACATAACGATAACGATTCAATAAACAGAATAAAAGTAAATCTCCAAGCATTAAAACCATCATGGATTACAACTAGTGAAAAGAATTACACAGAATGGTTAGAAACCGCCAAATCGAATATTTACAGAATAATAAATCAAGAACTTGATAAAATTGATTTTGAAAATGTTTTGATATTTGGATTAAGTTCAAAATTTTATCAATGGATTCCCGGAATCATTCTGGCAGAAGAAATAAAGAAAAGAAAACCCGAAATAAAAATTGTAATTGGTGGTTTTGAAAGCAGCTTTGGAGCAATCGAAATACTTAAAACCAGTTTGCATATTGATTTTGCAATATGGGGCGAAGGAGAATACCCTTTATTAAATTTGTGCCAACAAATACATTCTAATATTATTGATTACAATACAATTTCAAGATTAGCTTACAGAAATCAAGCTCAAAATATAATAACCACACATGCATTTAGCCAATATTTGAATTTTGAAGAATATTTATATCCCGAATATTCAGATTATGTCGAACAATCAGGAAAAAACCCTTCAAAAATACCAATAAACCTAATTCGTGGATGCTCTTGGAAAAAATGCAAATTCTGTAACTACAGTCATGGTTATAAATACCGTGAACGAACCCCTGAAAATGTTCTTGAAGAAATTCAATTCATGAATGAAAAATATGGCACAGAATATTTCATTTTTGTTGATAATGATATAATTGGCTTAGATATTTCAAGATTTGAAAAAATGCTTGATTTATTAATTGAATATTTATCAAAAAAAAATAAAATGCTCACATTTTGGGGCGAGTTTATAATTCATCCCGAACTAAATATGAACATATACAAAAAACTTTCATTAGCTGGGTTTTCGCAAGTTTCGGCAGGCTATGAAGCAATATCAGAAAATATTCTGAAAAAAATGAACAAAAGCAATACCTTAGCACATAATATTTTATTAATTAAAGGATTGCAGAAAGCAGGCGTAAAATGTCCTGTTAACCTCATTAAAGGAGTTCCCGATGAAACCGAAGCAGATGTTATTCAAAGTATTGAAAATTTAAAATATTTCAGGTTCTATTTCAGTAATCCGCAATTTTCATTAAATCATTTATTAGGATTTTTTAATCTGAAAAAAGAAGCAAAATATTTTAAACAATTGTCAGAAGAAGAAAAAACAAAATACGATAACAATACAATAGCATCAAATCTTCCATCTGATTTAATTAAAGACCGATTTAATTTATTTGGTTATAATAAAAATGCAGTAACAAACGAAAAACTCTGGCAATATTATTCAATAATAGAAGACCATTATACAACTAAAAAATATTCATATAAAATCAATGAATCAGAAGGAATTTATTATTATGTTGAATATTGTAATGAAATATTATTAAAAAAAATAATTTTCGATGAACAGGAATATATCAATACTTTAAAATTCTGTAACGATAAAGTTCAATCATTTGAAAATTTATCAAATCATCTTCAAGAAAAGCATAAAAAAATATCAAATCAACGAATCATAGAAATATTACAAAATCTAAAACAGGAATATCTTTTGTATTTTAATAATGACTATTCAACCATCGTATCAATCATAGAAATATAACCACAAGCCTCAAGTTCGTCTGAGGCTCTGCCTCAATCGAACCTATTTCTTCAGGTGGTCATTGAGCATAATCGAAATGTTCAGCCTCTAAAATCCCGCTCTCGTTCGCCTCCTGAATTTTTAATTATTAAAGCTGAACTTTTAAAGTAATATTTTCTGCTTTTCTAAGTACCTCAACAGAAATCTTTTGACCTGCTTTTAATTCGCCAAGTCTAGTCATATAATCGTAAATGTTTTCGATTTTTTTCCCATTAATTGCTTTAATAATATCTCCTTTTAAAATTCCACCTTTTTCGGCTGGTCCGTCTTTAGTAACACCTCCAACCAAAAGCCCATTGTTTTCGGATGAAGTAAAATCAGGCATTATTCCTAACGTTACTTTCATGTTATTTCTTGAGCTTCCTTCTTCTTTACTCGAAGATTTTACATAAGTAAGCCTGTCGGAACTACTATCAATAGTTTTTAAAAGGTTATATCCATAATCTAATATTTTTTTTTCCCCTGCGAAATTAATTTTTTCAATATCATCAAGTGGAGTATGATAATCGCTGTGCATTCCTGTAAAGAAAAAAACACATGGAATGTTTTCATAATAAAATGATGAGTGGTCAGAACCTCCCGAAATACTCAACGATGGTTTTATTTTTAAAGTCGTATCGGTATGTGAAATTTTAATTAATGAGTCTAATTCTTTTGCAGAGCTTGCACATAACAATTGTAACGTTTCACCATAACGACCAATCATGTCAAAATTAGCCATAAACACTATGCTATCTTTTTCAACCGGTAAATTATTTACAAAATATTTAGAACCTAATAATCCTAACTCTTCAGCACTAAATGCACATACTATAATAGAACGTTTAAATTTTGATTTATTTGCTCCAATTTTTTTTGCTAACTCAATAACACCGGCTGTTCCTGAAGCATTATCATCAGCCCCATTATGAATTGCAATTGTATCGGGCATTCGTGATGTTGACTCTTCTCCGCCAAATCCTAAATGGTCGAAATGAGCGCCAATAACAATGAATTGTTCTTTTAATTTTTCATCAGAACCTTCAATATAACCTATTATGTTTTGAGTTTTAACTTTATGTGTAATAACTTCGATATTTGCATTAAGAATAGTTTTTGTATTAAATGCTTCAACTTTTTTATTTTTAGATAAATTTTTAATGATTTTAGTTATTTTATTACCACTCTTTTTTAAAATTAAATCAGCAGTTTTTTCAGTTACAATAATTAAAGGCAAACCATAAGTTAAACCATATTGATATTTGTTGTGAAGTGGATTTTTTTCTGTTGAAATTATAATAACGCCGGCAGCACCTTTGTCTTTTGCTTTGATAATCTTTGTATTAATTCCTGCTAAATTTGATTGTTTAGAATCGTTTGAATAATTTTCGGGAAATCCATTAACTAGCATTACCCACTTATCTTTTACATCTATATTGTTGTAATTGTCTATATCTTTATTTTCTGTTTCGATTCCATAACTTGCAAAAATTATTTCTGAATTAAGCTTTATATTTGGTGAATTATAGTGTGTAAAATATTCGTCATTGAATTTAAGAGCTTGCCCATCAAGTTTACAATCTTTTGAACCAAAAGTAACTCCCGATATTACTTCAAATTTTTGATAATGCTCATTTTTAAAAAAACTCATATCAGCGTTTTTAAATTGATTATAAATATAATCTGCCGAAAGACTGTCTGTTACGGTTCCTGGTTTTCTGCCTTCTAATTTATCTGAAGCTAAAAAAGAAATATGTGATTTGATATTTTCTTCAGTAATTTCATATAAATTTTGTGATATTGATTTGTAAAATAAAAGTAGGTTTATTGCAATTAAAATAAATATAGATTTCATAAGAATGGTAATTAAAAAAAAACGATGTGCAAGCACATCGTTTTCAGTTATTTAAATTAATAATTATTTTTTATTTAATAATATGTGTTTTGTTAAAGTATAAGTTTCATTTGTCCCTTTAGGAAGTTTGAATTTAATATCTAAAGGTTTATACTTATTGTTATTAACAATTATTTCATATTTTTTTTCTGATGGAAGGGTTATAAAATATTCGCCTTTTTCATTTGAAGAAACTTTAGCAATTTCTTTGTTATCTTCGGTATCTTTAATAATAAGTTCAATAATGACAGGAAGACTTGTTTCTGCATCAACTATTGAGCCTTTTACAATAGATAGGGTTGGTCCAGTTAATTTATTAACTAAGTCTTTATCAATGTTTTTATTTGCTTTATAATAGTTTGTCATATCAACTTGATAAATATCAGTTTTTCCATTTCCACCATCTCTTGAACTTGATAAATAGGCAGTTTTGCCATCAGTTGATAATACAAAATGAATTTCATCTTTTGTGGTATTAATTGGATAGCCCATATTAACAGGTATTGACCATACTCCGTCTTTAAAAACACTCATGAAAATATCGTAACTACCCATTGTATTATGACCATTTGAACTGAAAAACAATGTTTTTCCATCGGGATGAATAAATACACCAATTTCATCGTCAATTGTATTAATTACAGAGCCAATATTTACTGGTTTTCCCCAGCCTGTACCTTCTTTTTTAGATGTATAAATATCTGAATTTCCATATCCGTCTAATCTTTCACTAACAAAAAAAATTGTATTGCCATCAGAAGTTATACAAGCTGAACTTTCAAAATATGTGCTATTTATTAACTTTTCATCAATAGGCAATGGCTCTGACCATTCATTTGCTCCTTTTTTAGTTGAATAGTAAATATCTCCACTTTTTGTAACTCCATTAATATTTTTATAAATAAAAATTGTATTTCCATCTGGTGAAATGCTAGTGTTAGCGTCGTGACCAGTTGTATTAATCGGATTAGGTAATTGTTTTGCTAATTCCCAAGTTTTTGATGATTCAGAAAAATTTGATAGATAAATATCGTCGTAATA
>MENC01000045.1:4796-7888 GCA_001768155.1 Bacteroidetes bacterium GWA2_30_7 | reverse complement strand
TAAATTCAGAATTAATGTTTTTTCCAAGATTGGATATTTTTACATCAACCGGATTTGCCATAAGTTCTTTTGCAGTGTGGCATTGAGCCCACAGTTCATTAACAAAATGTTTCTCAAGTTGTTTTGGAGTGAGTAATGTTTTAAATTTGTAATAATTATTTATTGCTTCATCAATTTTACTTTCGTATTGATATGCTTGACCTATATAAAAATACGCATTTTTATCTATTGTAGTGTCTTTTATGGCTAACTCTAAATGCTTTAACGCATCGTTCATTTCTTTCAAAGCAAGGAAACATTCGCCCATTCTATAATTTAATAAAGCACTTTCGGGATAATCGTCGTATAATTCTCTATAAATTCTTAAAGCTCCTCTAAAGTCTTCATCATTATATTTCATCCAAGCTTTAGCCATGTTTAATTTAAAACTTTCTTTATCTTTTTCTTTATCAATATTGAAAGAATTATTATAAGTATTATGTGTATTACATAAGGCTACAGAATATGCAAAAACAAAAAATATTAAAATAAATTTACTCATATAACAGTATAAAATATTTAGACTCAGTCAAAATAATTAGTAGTAACAAAAATATAAAATTAATTATATTTTGTCTAATCTTTTATGAATATATTAAAGATTTAAAATGAAATACTTAAACATTAGGTAATTAGGTTTGTTATTTTTTTACTTTAAGAATCAAATATGTTACTTGCCCGAACGATATTTCGGTTTCAGAATCTGATAAACTTAATAGTTCAGTGTATGTAAAATCTTTTTGTCCAACTATGTCATGAAACATTGTGTCTTCATCGTAAACTCCGATTGTAATTTTATCGTTTTCGGAAATTGTAATATTTTCTGAATAGTCCATCCAGGCTGCCGACAGGGTATTTTTAACAGTAGATGAATTGAATATTAAATCAGAATTATTTGTTGAAATTAGACTTATATTATAAAAAATATCTGCTAATCCTCCAGTCCAGTCCCATGTTGAGCCTTTACTGTCAAAATTTGTTATTTTAACACCTTGAACTAATAATTTGAAAGTTTTAGTAGCTGGTTTATTTATTGTTAGTTTTTTGTGATTTAGCCCTTTACAAAATATTTCTCTTGGTTTATCGGTTATACTTGTATCTCTAACGTAAGCATTTATCAAAAGTGAAAGTTTATGTAATCCTTTTTCTAAATTTAAGCAGTAATAAGGAATAAATATTTTAAAATCAGAGCGTTCGTTTAAAAATTCTTGAGATATAGCTACTTGATTATTGCTTTTTTTAAAAGATGTACTTTCTGTTGCTTGGATTGGTTTATTATTTTCATCAAATATTGTTATTCTAAAGATTAAACTTGAAGGATTTTTAGTTTTTTTAATTTCATTATAATACTTTAAAATTGTATTTATTTCAATTTCAGCCCCATAGATATTATTGCTAAATTTATCGGAATTTACTTCAATTGATTTAACAAGGAGAGTGTCCTTTTGTTGAATAGAAAAAGAACTTAACGAACACAATATAAATATGTATAATAAAGTAAATTTCATTTGTTATTTAAAAAGCGAAAGCCACGATAAAATCGTAGCTTTCGGTATATATTTAATTTCGTTTTACTTATTTTTAATTGCAGTTTTTGCAGCATCAACTTCAAAACTAGCAGTTTGAGAAGCTAGAGGTTTTGTTGTCGATTCGGTAAATGTTTCTTTCCAAATAATATTTAGAGTAGTAAACTGCATATCTGCAATTTTCCCGGGTATTTGAAAAATTGTTCCAAACTTTATATCATCTCCTGCTGTTAAAATTTCTATTTTAGATTTTAGATTTACTGTTGAAAATTCTTGACCATCAGGAATTTGAGCTACGCATTTTGCTGGATTTATAAACCCAACATTTGAGCCATTATATTTACAATTAAATCTTGCCCATGTTTCGTCTGTTTTTTGTTCAGTTCCTAAAAGGATACATGAGAATGGTCCTGCAACAAAGTCTTTTGCATTTGGAGGTAATTGGAAATTTGATGCAGTAAAAGATTTTTCGCTAATTGGTACTTTGTAAATTCCATTAATTTCTAAAGAAAATTTTTCGACATGATAATTTTGACCATCACCTTTAATTTCTAAAACTTTTGATTTAGTATCGAAAGGTTCAATAAAAACTGATTTTTCTTTTGATTTAAAATTTCCGTTATCTAATTTAAAAACACATTCATCGCCTTTAAATAGTAGATATTCTGAGGTTTTGTTTGAAATTTTAATTTTAAGTTTTAAATAATCCATTTTAGAAAATACGTCTTCGATAACTATTATGTAATCATCAGTTTCGATTTTTTCGCCAAGGCTATAAATATTTATATGCTTTGGATTTGAATTTGATTCGTTTGACTCTTCATCTTTTTGAGCGAAAGTATTGAAATTAAAAAAGATAAAAGCAAAAATTAAAGATAATAAAGTTAGATTTTTCATAAATTAAAATTTTAATATTGAACTCATTTGTAATATCAAAAAATATATTTGCAAATTTAATTATTATATTTTAACCATTTCCATAATTCTTTATAATTTACTTTTTTTCCGTACATTAAAATTCCGGTTCGATAAATTTTACCTGCTAACCAAGTAGTAAATATAAATGTTAATATTAATAACAACATTGAAAGACCAACTTCCCAAATTGGAACTCCAAAGGGTATTCTTACCAACATTACTACAGGAGATGTTAACGGAATTACTGAAAACCAAAATGATAAAGCACCTTCCGGGTTTTTAACTACACTTTGAGCGACAACGAATGCAATTATTAAGGGAATAGTTATTGGTAGCATAAATTGCTGAGTATCTGCTTCGCTATCAACTGCTGCGCCAATTGCTGCAAATAACGAAGAATAAAGTAGATAACCTCCAATGAAATAAAAAATAAACATAGTTAGTACTAAAACAAAATCAATGTTTTTAATTGTTGCAAACATATCTTTAATTTCGTCGAAATTTTCAGATTTTATAGGACTGTCTTGTTGTAAAGTACTAGTACCTGAAAAGTAATTCTCGCTATTTTCTATTTTTAATTTTGAAGAATCAACAGAGAAAAATACTGTC
>MENC01000045.1:3346-4766 GCA_001768155.1 Bacteroidetes bacterium GWA2_30_7 | reverse complement strand
TTTTCTTCAATGACACCACGCATAACCATTGCTCCATAAAGGAAAATAAATAAATATATTAAAAAGCCGGAAATAAAACCAACTGCCATTTTTAGCTCTGTTGATGTTTCTTCTTCAAGACCTTCGTCTGTCCATTTAAAAGTTTTGAGATTGACGTTAGTTTTTACAGCTTTAAGAATGTTTTCGTCGATTCCTGATGCTTGAAGTTTTTGCTTTTCGAGTTCTTTTTCTAAAGCATTTGAAATGTGAAGTTTAACACTTAATGTTGGTTGTTTTGACGAATATAATTGAACACTTCCAGGGGCATAAGAAATTATGTGAGGAATATATAAAACTGCATAATAATTTGATTCTTTAAATTGCTTTCGAGCATTATCTAATGAATTATCGTTAAGGAATTTGAATTTTAAAAATTCAGTTTCAGGAATTTTATTCAAAAAAATATGTGAGCTATCAAGAACTGCAATAATTTTTTCTTCATCATCTTCTAATTGGCTCATTGCAACAGGAACAATCATCAAAGCAGCCATTAAAATCGGACCTACAATTGTCATTATAATGAAAGACTTTTTTCTAACTCTTGATAAGTATTCTCGTTTAATAATTATTAGTATTTTATTCATTGGATTTTCTAGTTTAAACGATTTGTTTCTTCAACAATACTAATAAAAATTTCGTTCATTCCGGGTATGATTTCTTTAAATGAACTTATATTTCCTAAGTGTAACATTTGAGTAATTAACTCATTTGTTGGCATTTTATTCAATAATTTTAATTTAACAATATTATTATTTTCAGAAGGGATGTGTTCCAATATTTCATAATTTGAAGTCAATGTAGCTTGAAACATATTGAAATTTCCAGAAAACTGAATTTCGTAAGTATTGCTTTTGTATTTATTTCTAACTTCTTCAATAGAACCATCTAATATATTTTGAGATTTATTTATTAATGCAATATTGTCGCATAATTCTTCAACAGAACCCATGTTGTGTGTAGAAAAAATTACTGTAGCTCCATTTTTTTTTAATTGAAGAATTTCTTGTTTTAATAAATTGGTATTTATTGGGTCGAATCCCGAAAATGGTTCGTCGAAAATTAAAAGCTTTGGTTCGTGTAATATTGTAATAATAAATTGTATTTTTTGTTGCATACCTTTTGATAATTCCTCGACTTTTTTGTTCCACCAAGTTTGAATTTCAAATTTTTCGAACCAATATTTTAGCTTTTTTAGTGCATCTTTTTTTGAAAGTCCTTTTAATTGAGCAAGATATATTGATTGTTCGCCAACTTTCATTTTTTTATATAAACCTCTTTCTTCGGGTAAGTATCCGATATTATAAATATGTGAATGATTGAGTTTTTCGCCTGAAAGAAATACTTCACCGCTATCAGGAGCTGTAATTTGATTGATAATTCT
>MENC01000045.1:1231-3314 GCA_001768155.1 Bacteroidetes bacterium GWA2_30_7 | reverse complement strand
TAAGAGGTTTGAAGTTTGAGGTTTGAAGTTAGAGAGTTTCCGTCATTGCGAGGAGTTGCGAGGAACGAAGCAAAGCAATCTTTTTTTTATTAATTTCTAATTTCTAATGTATTTTAATCGAAATAATCTTTCATTTTTTCGAAAAAGTTTTTATCTGATTTTTCTGGATTAGGCTGAAAATTATTCGATTCGTTAAGTTTTTCTAATAATTTTTTTTCGTCTTTTGAAATGTTTTTTGGAATCCAAACATTTACTCTTACAAGTAAATCTCCTTTTCCATAGCTATTTATTTCGGGCAATCCTTTTCCTCTTAATCTAAGTATTTTACCGGATTGAGTACCTTGTTCTATTTTAATTTTTACTTTTCCGTCTAGTGTTGGAATTTCGGCATTAGAACCAAGTGTTGCATCAGGAAAAGTGATAAATAAATTATACAATAAATCATTGCCGTCTCTAAATAATTCGTCGTGTTTTTCTTCTTCAATAGCTAAAATCATATCGCCATTTACACCACCTCTTCGTGCGGCATTTCCTCTTCCGCTTACAGATAGTTGCATTCCATTTGCAACACCGGCAGGTATATTAATGGTGATAACTTCATCATCTTTAACAATTCCTTCGCCATAACAGACTGTACATTTATTTGTTATAGATTTTCCTTCGCCGTTGCATGTTGGACAAATTGATGCTGTTTGCATTTGACCAATAAAAGTTGAAGTTATTCTGGTTACCTGTCCTGTTCCTCGGCAAGTATGACAAGTAGAAAATGCAGAACCTTCTGCAGCCCCTGTTCCTGAGCATTTTTTGCAAGGAACATATTTATTTACTTTTAGTTTTTTTTCAACACCGTTAGCAATTTCATTTAAAGTTAATTTTACTTTTACTCTGATGTTTGAACCTTTTGAAACTCTTCTTCCAGATTGCCTTCCTCCAAATCCACTAAAAGAACTACCGCCGCCTCCAAAAAAATCTCCAAAAATATCGCCGAAATTTGAAAAAATATCGTCCATCGACATACCATGACCACTATATCCGCCTGCTCCACCAACTCCAGCATGACCATATTGGTCGTATCGTTGACGTTTTTGTTCGTTACTTAAAACCTCATAAGCCTCAGCAGCTTCTTTAAATTTTTCTTCCGATTTTTTATCATCAGGATTTCTATCGGGATGATATTTTAAAGCTTGTTTTCGGTATGCTTTTTTAATTTCATCCTGACTGGCATTTTTTGATATTTCAAGTATTTCGTAAAAATCTCTTTTTTTTGTCATAATTATTCTCCAATTACTACTTTAGCAAACCTAATTATTTTGTCGTTTAAGTAGTATCCTTTTTCAATTTCATCAACTACTTTTCCTTTTAACTCGTCGTTTGGTGCAGGAATTTTTGTTAAAGCTTCGTGAAGGTCGGTATTAAATTCCTGATTTAACGATTCAATTGGTTTTACCCCTCTTTGATTTAAAAAATCCTTTAATTTGTTATATATCAGCTGAATACCATCTTTTATGGAAGTTAAATCTTTAGCTGTATCAATGTACTTTAAGGCTCTTTCAAAATCGTCAACTACAGGAATTATTTTTATTAATACTTCTTCTTCTGCATTTTTGAAATAGTCAGATTTTTCTTTTAATGACCTTCTACGAAAGTTATCAAATTCTGCTGAAAGGCGTAAATATTTATCCTGAAGTTCATTTATTTTCAGGTCTTTTTCATTTTCTGCTTCAATTTCTTCATTAATTAATTGTTGCTCATTTTCAGCATTATCATTAATGTTTTCTTTGTTGTTTTCGTTGTTATTTTGAACTTCCTCAACCTGAGTATCTTGGTCTTGATTTGAATTTTCTTGTTTTTTCTTTCTTAAACCCATAAATTTTAATATAAATTATAAATCGGATGCCAATTTACAAATAATTTGCCACTAAAAAAAATAGGGATATTGATCTTCATATTTGTAGTAATAATTTTAATTTTCTTTGGATTACTATATCCACAAGTTCTAACGTGGTTAAATTTTGTGATCTTAATACTTACGTTAGGAACGTTAATTATATATGCATATGACACAAATCGTATTGCAAATCAA
>MENC01000045.1:0-1183 GCA_001768155.1 Bacteroidetes bacterium GWA2_30_7 | reverse complement strand
AGGAGAAATTGTACTAAATGGATATAGATATAGACTTCTTTTCGGAAATGATATATCTAAAACTGATTTTAAGAATACCTGGTTAAGTTATGGTTGGGGATGGATGAAGCAGGATAGTATTATATACGCTGCATTTCTTGAAAAAGATAAGAAGAAAACAAAAGAAAAAAATATGATATACGTTGAATATAGAGATATGGCAAACAATCAATATTTTACAAGCGAAGATGAAAATTTTTTCCAAGAATCATCAAGAAAATGAAAAATAATTGGCCGGTAAAAAAATTAGGAGAAGTTGCTACATATATCAACGGAAGGGCTTTTAAGCAAGAAGAGTGGGCCACCGTAGGGATCCCCATAATTCGAATTCAAAATTTGACAGGAACTCAAGATCAATTTAATTATTTTAACGGAAAATTGGAAGAAAGATATTTAATTAACAGGGGTGATATTCTTCTTTCTTGGTCTGCTTCGCTAGGCGTTTATATCTGGGACAAAGAGAAGGCTGCATTGAACCAGCATATTTTTAAGGTCATACCTAATGTAGATGAGGTGAATAAGGATTTTCTTTTCTATTTACTTCAAACAAAAGTTGAAGAGATGAAAAGTAAGGTACATGGCGGAACCATGAAGCATATTACAAAAGATGTTTTCGAGAAAATTCAAATTGCACTTCCCAGCTTAAATGATCAAAAGAAAATTGTCGAAAAATTGGATACGATTAGAAAAGCGCAGGAATTAATTGATCTCCAAAAACAACTTTACAAAGAACTCTACGTCTCCGTCCTCTCCAAATCAATGAAGGGAGAAATGGATTAGTAAATAAATGGAAACGAATGAACTCTTGATATCCAAACATGCTTTAGCAAGATTTTCGGAAAGATTTAAAGAGGTTCAAGGTACAGAACCAAAGAAAGGATACGAAGTATTGATGCGTAAATTTCTAAAAAATGCAAAGAAAATAAAACCCGATTTTTATAAATCTTTAAGAATGACAGCAAAGCACGGAAAAAACGCTTTATATTTAAAATATAACGCTTTTGTATTCGTAGTTCTTCCAGCAAATGAAAAAGGTAAAAAAATCGTAACCACATGTTATTATTAATTTGACTTCAGGGCCGCTCGGCAAATTTCGGTCAGCATAACTTTCCAAACCAACCCCCCCAACACAAACCACCCTTAA
>MENC01000044.1:1807-10663 GCA_001768155.1 Bacteroidetes bacterium GWA2_30_7 | reverse complement strand
TTTTCGATAAACTAAAATATGCTTTCGAAAATACACTTTCAGCAGGAACTATTGCCCTTATTGGCTGGTTATCAGTAATATCTTTTGTAATTATTTTAATTGCCGGTGCAATTGTTGCACTCACAGGAATTTCTCCCGAAGGCTCCGAACAGTTAGGTTTTATTGAAGGAGTTTGGCAAAGCCTAATGCGAACAATGGATGCTGGAACAATTGGTGGCGACTCGGGTTGGTCGTTCCGTATAATTATGATTTTTGTAACATTTGGTGGAATATTCGTTTTCAGTGCATTAATTGGTATTTTAACATCAGGACTGGAACAAATGATTGAGCAAATGCGAAAAGGTCGCTCAAAAGTAATTGAATCGAATCATACACTGATACTTGGATGGTCGTCAAAAATTTTTCCGATAATTTCAGAATTATTAGTGGCAAACACAAACCAAAAAAAGCCTCGAATTGTGATTATGGCTGACAGAGATAAGGTTGAAATGGAAGACGAAATTAATTCAAAAATTACTGACAAGAAAAATACTAAAATTATTTGCCGTACCGGAAGTCCGCTCGATTTGAGCGACTTAAAAGTAGTAAACCCTAACGAAACCCACTCAATAATAATTCTGTCGCCCGAAGATGAAAATGCAGATACTTATGTAATTAAATCAGTTTTAGCATTAACAAATAATCCAAATCGAAAAAGTGGGAAATATCACATAGTTGCAGAAATTAAAAATGATGCAAACCTTGAAGCTGCAACCCTTGTTGGAAGAGACGAAGCTGTTTATGTTCATTCATCCGATTTAATTGCAAGAGTTACAGCTCAAACTTGTCGTCAGTCGGGTTTAAGCATAGTTTATACCGAATTGTTGGATTATGGCGGCGACGAAATTTATTTCAAAAACGAACCAAAATTAACCGGAAAAAGCTTTAAAGATTCATTATTTGCTTACGAAGATTCTGCAATAATCGGCTTTATAAATCAAGCGGGAATAGTAAGTATAAACCCTCCAATGAATACAATTTTAAATAATGATGACCAATTAATTGTTATTTCTGAAGATGATGACACTATAAAACTTTCTTCAACAACAAATTACAATATTAATTTACAAGCAATTACATCGAAAACAAACATTTCAAGTCCTGCCGAAAGAACTCTTATTTTAGGTTGGAATGAAAAAGGTCCTGCTATAATTAATGAGCTTGAAAATTACGTTTCGAGCGGTTCGGAAATAATGATTTTAGCCGAAAGAAAAGAAATTGCCGAAGAAGTTTTTGAAATGAGAAACTCATTAAAAAATCAAACAATTCAGTTCAAATTAGGAAATACTACCGACCGAAAAACACTTAATGAAATAAATATCAGCAAATTTAACTATATAATAATACTTTGCTACCCCGATATTGATATTCAGGAAGCTGATTCAAAAACACTTATAGCCTTGTTACATTTAAGAAATATTTGCGATTTAAATAACTTAAATCCAAGTATTGTTAGCGAAATGCTCGACATAAAAAATAGAGAATTAGCCGAAGTAACCAAAGCCGACGATTTTATTGTCAGCGATAAACTTACCAGTCTAATGATTTCGCAACTATCAGAAAATAAAAATCTTAAACAAGTTTTTGAATCATTATTCAGTTCAGAAGGTTCGGAAATTTATCTGAAACCAGCCTCAAATTATGTTAAAGTAGGCGAAAAGGTTAATTTTTATACAATTTTAGAATCAGCTTCACTTCAAAATGAAGTTGCTTTCGGTTATCGAATAGAATCAAAATCGAATAACGCCAATGAACAATATGGAGTAACGATTAATCCAAATAAATCTAAAGAAATTATATTTGCAGAAGAAGATAAAATAATTGTTTTGGCTGAGGATTAATTATTTGTGCGTAAATACCAAAGTTGCACCATAGCCATATTCTTTAAATGAAGCATCTTGATATTTAAAATCATGGTAATACTCATCTAAAATTTTTCGTAATTCATGTTTTAATGTACCATTTCCAATACCGTGAATAAATACAATTTTCTTAACATTTCTTACAATTGCACTTTCTAACTTGGTTCTAAAATGGCTAATTTGAGAAATTAACATTTCAGCATTTGACATTCCCAAATAATTTGGAATAATTTTTTCGATATGTAAATCTACTTCTTCAATTACTGGTGTATCTTTTTTAATTTCAGATGCTTCTGGCTTTTTATTCTGAGGTTGAAAAAACTCTTTCTTTTCAATTATTTTTTTTAATTCGTCCTTATCAATTTCATCAACATCTAATTTTATCTCCATCCCTGCCCCTATCTGATAAACAATCGCTTTTTCATCAAAAAAATCATTTTCTAAAAAACTATTTTGCTTAAAAAACTTAGAAGGCTTAATTTTTATTCTGTTTTCAAACGGAGCTTGAGGTATATAAATACCTTTTTTATAAGCAATTGCCTGAATAATAAATTCAGAAATTTCATTCAAGTCAGTCCTTTTTACAGTTGTAATAAAACACTTTGTATCACTTTCGGTAAGGTTATTTTCTAATTGTGCGTATTCATTTTTATATTTCGTAACTATATTGTAAAATATTTCATAATTAGAATCATTAATAAAATACAAATCAAAATCTGAAATATTCCAGTTCTTTTCGTCCTTCAAAACAAAAGCTAAGTGTAAAGAAGGAAATGGCTGATTATGTTCGTTTTCAATTTCTTCAATACTTTGAATTTGGTTTTTTGTATAATTTTTAAAATCATGAACTTGTGTTTTTGATTCTTTTATTAGTTTTATATTTTGTTCATCATTTTTAAAAATTATTGAAGGTTTAATATTTTCTTGTTCAGCTTCTTCAATTACAATAAGTTCATTTTTATTTGTTGGAATTTCAAAACCTTCTTCAATTTTTATCCAAACTAAATCATTTTGAATTCGTGTAATTATTCCACCACCTTTTTCGTTCAAATAACGAACTTTGTTTCCAACTTTATATTGCATAATTTTACTTGTTATTAATTCCTTAGTAATTCCAATTTGGTTTAAAAATCTTCTTTAATTTGTAACATCTGAATTCAGAAATTGATAAATTAAAATAAATACTGCAAAAATGTAATAAACGGTCGTCCATATAACGGAGCATTTTAGCTATTCGTTTTATTTTTGGCTTTCCATAATAATTCTTAATAAGAATGAAATCGTCCATAGTACCTTGAGATAAAACTCTCTCAACAATAAATGCTGAATGCTTTTGAGAGTCAATCGTATTTATATCAACATCCCAAAACAATGTCTTTGATAAACTAAATACTATTTCATTGTCTTTAATCATGCCTATTTCGGTAATAATACAAATTTACTATTTTTACTTGTTTCTTAATGCTTATAAACGAAAAATAAAATTTAATTCATTCATTTGTAAAAAAGAACTTATAATCGAAATGATAATTCCAAAAATATCTACAATACAATACAATTATAATCTGCCGGATGAAAAAATTGCAAAATTTCCATTAGATATTCGCGATAATTCCAAATTGTTAATTTACAGCGATAAAAACATTATTGAGGACAAATTTTTAAATATTGATAAATACTTACCTTCCGACAGCAATCTAATTTTAAATAATACCAAAGTTATTCAGGCACGTATAATTTTTCAAAGAGCAACAGGAGCAAAAATCGAAGTATTTTGCCTTGAACCATTTTTACCAGCAGAATATTATTCATCATTTTCATCAACAGAAAGTTGCACTTGGAAATGTATGATTGGGAATTTAAAAAAATGGAAAGAACCAACTTTGATTAAAGAATTAAAAATTAAGAATGAGATAATTCGGCTTTCTGCAACAAAGATTGATATTTCAAATAATAACGTTAGTATAAAATTTTCGTGGAATAATCCTAAATATTGCTTTTCGCAGATTCTTGAAAATTGCGGCATAATTCCAATCCCTCCATATTTATCAAGAAATAGTACTGAAAAAGATAAAGAAACATATCAGACTATTTATTCAAAACATAATGGTTCGGTTGCCGCACCTACTGCCGGATTGCATTTTACCGAAAATGTTTTCGAGAAATTAAAATCCAAAAACATCTCAATTAATGAATTAACACTTCATGTTGGAGCAGGAACTTTTAAACCAATGACATCTGATAAGGTTGAAAATCACGAAATGCACAGCGAATATTTTTCATTTTCGTTAGGCTTTTTAAAATCATTGTATAATAATCATGAAAATTTAATTGTTTCAGGTACAACCTCAACAAGATGTATTGAAACTATTTATTGGATGGCTTTAAAGCTATATAACAAACTTCCTGATTTTAATTTTATTGACCAATGGGATGCATATAATTTAACATCTGATTTATCGCCAAAAGAAGCATTTGAAATTTTGTTTAATTACATGAAAAACAATTCATTGAATCAGATTAGCGGTTATACAAAAATTATGATTGTGCCGGGTTATAAATTCAAATTCGTTAAGTATTTAATTACCAATTTCCATCAGCCAAACAGTACATTATTGCTTTTGGTTTCGGCTTTTATTGGCGAAGATTGGAAAAAGGTTTATGATTATGCTTTGTATAATGATTTCAGGTTTTTGAGTTATGGAGATAGTTCCTTACTAAGATTAAATAATGAATAAGTCCAAATTTCTCCCCACAACCGCCAAAGAAGCCAAAGAACTTGGCTGGAACGAAGTTGATGTAGTTCTGTTTTCGGGAGATGCATATATTGACCATCCATCGTTTGGAGTTGCTGTAATTGCCAGAATTTTAGAACATGATGACTATAAAGTTGCCGTAGTTCCTCAACCAAACTGGCAAGACGATTTACGTGATTTTAAAAAATTTGGAACTCCTCACCTATTTTTCGGTGTAACAGCCGGAAATATGGATTCAATGATTAATCATTATACTGCCAATATACGCCTTCGCTCCGACGATGCTTATACACCAGGCGGAAAAGCTGGTTTCAGACCCGATTACCCTACAATTGTTTATTCAAAAATACTTAAAAAGCTATTTCCTGATGTCCCTGTAATTATTGGAGGAATTGAAGCATCAATGCGACGATACACTCATTACGATTATTGGCAAAACAAACTTAAAAACAGCATTTTAATTGATAGCGAAGCCGATTTATTGCTTTATGGAATGAGCGAAAAAAGTATTTCGGAAGTTGCTCTCAAACTGAATAATGGCATTTCAATTCAAGAAATTAGGGATATTCCACAAACTGCATTTAAAATTAATAAATCGCAATTATCAGAAAATAAAGAATCTATTACTTTACATTCACATCAGGAATGTGTAAAAAGCAAAATAAAATATGCCGAAAACTTTAAATTGGTAGAAACCGAATCGAATAAAATTATTGCAAAACAAATAGTTCAGACAAACGGAGATACTGCAATAGTGGTTAATCCGCCATATTATAATTTAACTCAATCAGAGATTGATATTCCATACGATTTGCCTTACACAAGGTTGCCACATCCGAAATACAAAAACAAAGGCGATATTCCTGCTTATGAAATGATAAAACATTCAGTAAATATTCATCGTGGTTGCTTCGGAGGATGCAGTTTTTGCACAATTTCAATGCATCAGGGAAAATTTATTCAAAGCCGTTCTGAAAAATCAATTATTAACGAAATAAACGAAATTGTAAAATTACCCGACTTTAAAGGATATTTATCAGATGTTGGTGGACCATCTGCTAACATGTATAATATGAAGGGTTTAAATCAACAAATTTGTAATAAATGTACACGACCTTCGTGTATTCATCCTGAAATTTGTAAAAACTTAAATACAAATCACGAAAAACTAATTGAACTGTATCGAAAAATCAGAAAAATTCCTGAAATCAAAAAAGCCTTTGTAGGAAGCGGAATCCGTTACGATTTATTTATAAATAATAATAATTGTAAATATTTTGAAGAACTTGTAACGCATCATGTATCAGGCAGATTAAAGGTAGCACCCGAACATTCCAGCGAAAAGGTTTTAAAGCTTATGCGAAAAACGCCATTTGCAGATTTCGTAAAACTTAAACGAAAATTTGAAGAAATTAATAAAGCAAAAAACCTAAAACAACAGTTAATTCCTTATTTTATTTCGAGCCATCCCGAATCAACAACCGAAGATATGGCAGAGCTTGCAGTCAAAACTAAAGAACTTGGTTATCGCCTCGAACAAGTACAAGACTTTACTCCCACTCCAATGACCTTATCTACAGTAATTTTCTACACAGGAATAAATCCATACACCGGAAAAGAAGTTTATACAGCTAAATCAATTGAAGAAAAAAAGAAACAGCAGAAATTTTTCTTCTGGTATAAAAGGGAATTTAAGAATGAAATTATTGCTGAATTGAAAAAGATTGGAAAAGTTGATTTTATAAAAAAATTATTCAATTAATGTTTCAAAATTCAGTAACTTCTCAATATCTATAAGCAAGAACAATAATTATAGAACAAGGATGACACTGATAATACAGATTTACACTGATAAAATCTGTGTTTATCAGTCAAATCCGTGTTATCAGTGTGCTATTTTTACCTACAAGTATTGAGAAGTTTCAAAATTCATAGCTAAATTTATGCTATGCAGCACATTAATTTATAATTTATTATACATTAAGACATATATAAAAAATTAGTTTATTGAAGATTACAGATTAATAAAATTAAAAATCTTAAAATCTCTATTTATTTTTATAAACATATTAATACCTAAAAATCTTAAATATTTTATAAGTTTACTGTATAATTAAAATTTATCAATTATGAAAATATTTAATAAAATATGGAGTGCTTTATATAAAGACTTACCAGTTCATATAAAGTTTTATATTTCTTTTTTCTGGATATTAGTTTTTATTATAATCTTATTTACAAGTGTTTATATCCAAACAACCAATACTAAACAAAATGAACAAATATTGGATTACAC
The DNA here is from genome assembly GCA_001768155.1 of Bacteroidetes bacterium GWA2_30_7. Lineage (GTDB taxonomy): Bacteria > Bacteroidota > Bacteroidia > Bacteroidales > GWF2-33-38 > GWA2-31-9. The sequence goes on along the minus strand of MENC01000044.1, from coordinate 3,710 downwards.
TTCAAAGGCTGCGTTTAAGAGTCAGAAATTATTTTCATTAGTTACATTATCTGTTAATGAAGATTTAGCTATTAGCAGTCCGGCTAAACAAAGTCTTAATCACGAGTTGTCGGAGTTAAGTAAAATTTATAATAATCTTAAATTTGGAGGAATCATTTTTAATCCTGATAATTCGCAAACCTATATAAAACCTATAAAAGATGAAAAAACTTTGGTTAAATTAAATGAAGTTGAAAATATTTTCAACGAGCAAAAAAAGCTATTTTCTGTAATTGTTAAAGAACCAACATTTTTAAACGAATCAAGTAATTTAAATTACGACAGTGCTGCTTTTTCTAAAAATCGTCCAATTATATCGGCATTAAATCCTATTGTTAAAACAGCTATAAAAGAAATCAATTCGCTTGCAGTTGAAAACTCATTAATAACTAATAATGAGCAATTATGCGAAATGCTCAAACAATATAATTCTGCAAACAACAATTTCTTTTTTATGTTATTTTTAATAATTAATGTAATTGCAATAATTATTATACTTTTTAATTTTTTAATACTTCAAATTTTTATTGTTAGCCCAATAAATAAAATTGCTAAAGCTGCTGTTGAAATTGCAAAAGGGAATTTAAAAACAACAATTACTCATAAAATTAACGATAATTTGGGGGTTATTGTATCATCAATAAAATCGTTAATCGAAAACCTTAAAGAAGCATCTGATTTTACAGTTAAAATCGGGCAAGGGAATTATGATGCTAATTTAAAAGTAATTACAAACGATAATAGCGACGAAAAAGATAATCTTAATGTTGCTTTAATGAATATGCGTGATAAGCTGAAAAATGTTGCCGAAGAAGAAAAACGTAGAAATTGGGCAACATCGGGCTTTGCTATTTTTGGCGAAATATTGCGTCAAGATAATGATAACATCGAAAAATTATCTTACAACATTATCAAAAATCTTGTAAAATTTATGGAGATTAATCAGGCTGGAATGTTTTTACTGAACGAATCAGACGATAATAAATTTCTGGAAATGACCGCCTGCCATGCTTACGACCGCAAAAAATTTGTTTCTCAAACCGTTAATATCGGCGAAGGATTAATAGGAACTTGCTTTATCGAAAAAGAAACAATTTATATTACTGATGTCCCAAGAGAATATATTAACATAACTTCTGGTTTGGGCGATGCTCCTCCAAAAAGTATTCTGATAGTACCTTTAAAATTAAACGGTATAGTGTATGGTATTTTAGAACTAGCATCTTTTAACACATTTGAAAAATATCAAATAGAATTTATCGAAAAAGTTGGCGAAAGTGTTGCATCAACTATTTCAACTGTAAAAATTAATATTCAAACAGCTAAACTTTTGACTAAATCGCAGCAACAAACCGAAATATTACTTCAACAAGAAGAAGAAATGCATCAAAACCTTGAAGAACTTCATACTACACAAGACGAAATTTTAAAACGCGAATCAGAAATTAAAGGAATTGTTAAAGCTATTGATTATACAATTGCTAAAGCCGAACTTCAATTAAATGGAAATATTATTAATCTAAATTCAAAATTCAGAAAAGTTTTTGAAACCGATAATACAAATCTTATCGACCAGAATATCAAAAAGTTTATATACGATAATCAATTTGATATTTTTGACGAAAGTTTTGAAATTGCTTCTACCGGAGTTAGTTCCGACTTTACAATAAAAGCTCATACATCAAAAAACAATAACAAATGGCTGCTTTGCTCATTAACTCCTATTTGTAGTGCAGACAATCAACTCGATAAAGTTCTTTTTATGACTGTTGATATTACACAACAAAAAGAATTAGAAAACGAATTAGCTCAAAAAGATGAACTTCAAAAGCAAGAAATTGAAAAACTAATTCAGGAAAATAAT
>MENC01000044.1:0-1801 GCA_001768155.1 Bacteroidetes bacterium GWA2_30_7 | reverse complement strand
AAATAGATTATTTTTAGAAACATCCGGTTTTAATGATAGTGATATTATTGGAAAATCAATTATTAACTTTATGCCTGTCGATAAACAAAAACTAATGCACGATTTATTGCCAAAACTATTTAAAGGAAATAAACATTCAGGTCCTCATCAATTTAAATTTAATGATGATGAAAAGTGGTATTTCGAAACTTATACTCCGGTTAAATCTTCATCCGGAAATTATTCTAAAATACTGGTTTTAGCTAACGAAATAACTCAGGTAGTTTTACAAGAACGAAAAATGAAAACTCAAACCGAAGAATTAACAGCACAAGAAGAAGAACTTAGACAAAACCTTGAAGAAATGCACACACTTCAGGAAGATACATTGAAAAGAATGGAAGAACTCGAAGAATTAAAGAATCAGCTTGCCGAAAAAGATAAACTACAAATTATAGAAATTGATAATCTTCAAAAAGAAAATAATTTAAAAATGCAAGATTTAATTGATATTCAGGAAAAAATAAAAAAAGAAGCCGAAGAACAAAAAGCTAAAGACGAATTATTAGTACGGCAGGCAAAAGAAGAAGCTCAAACTCATATTCTTAATATGGAAGAAGACTTCTTTGTTAAACAAAAAGAATTAAAAAAGAAATTAAAAGAAGCAACATTAGAATTAGAATCTGTAAAAAGTAATTAAATTGTTAAACTGTTACATTGTTAAATTGTTATTTTCTATGTGCAAATCTATGTGCCTCTGCCTTTGTCAGGTGTTTTCACCTGACAATTATAAATAAGGCTTCAGTCAGGTACACCTGACAGAGGCAATGTGCTAGCCACCTTCAAGCGTGTAGTTAAATTGCTAAATTGTTATTTTCTATGTGCGTTTCTATGTGTCTATGTGCCTATGTGGTAAAAGTTAAAATAAAGTTATATTATGAAAAAACAAAATTGTTGGGAATTTAAAAAATGCGGAAGAGAAGAAACTGGAGCAAAAGCAGCTGAACTTGGAGTATGTCCGGCTGCAATAGAAAAAAAAGTCGATGGAATTAATAGCGGTAAAAATGCAGGAAGAGCATGTTGGGCAGTTGCCGGTACATTATGCGGTGGAAAAATTCAGGGCGAATATGCTACGAAAATGCAAAACTGCCTTGCCTGTGAATTTTATACAGTAGTTCAAGACGAAGAAGAAGATGAATATGTGTTAACTAAAGAGATTATTAAAAAATTATCTTAAATTTTAATTTGTTAGAATCAACTGCCTCAGTCAGGTGTTTTCACCTGACTGAAACTTTTTTTATCAGATAAAAACATTGTCAGGTGAAAACACCTGACAAAGGCAAAAGAAATTTAGCCACATCAAAAAATTAATATCATTCGACATTGTTAGTGAAAACATTAACGCAGAGCCCTGTAAACAGAGACTCTGCTTGGGCTTAAACAATTGATTAAGTTAATTAATTACAATCCCTAAGCAGAAAAAAAATCATAAAATATCTTTTGTGCATTTTTGAAATCAGATTGAATTTTCTAAATCAATCTGCTGGTTTTCAGAAAATTGTAATCATTAAAATTTTATGATAAGATACTATTTTATTTTTTATTCTTATTAATAAAAGTAGATTATAAGTATAAAGACGTAGTTTGAAATATAATATTATAACAGTATTTTTTATGAATATTTAATATCAATATTTACTAAATAATTCTGCTCATTAAATTACAATAAGTAATAAGTTTGCAACATAAATTAAAAACAATATAATTTATGTTGCAAACTTATTACTTATTGTAATTTAATGAGCAGAATTATTTAGTAAAT
>MENC01000043.1 GCA_001768155.1 Bacteroidetes bacterium GWA2_30_7 | reverse complement strand
CAATATTTTGTGAATCAGATTTATTAGAACTTGTATCTTCTGGTTTATTTGGATATGACGGCTTTTTTAACGAAAATGTTTCGGATTTAATGGCATTTCCCTTTTTAATATCTTCCTGATAATTAACATTTTCTTCTATTTCCTTTTTAATTTTATCTCTTAGATTTGTAATTTCTTCTGTATTTACATTCAATTCTTTTTTAATAGCATCAGTATTAACATTAATTTCTTTTTTAATATCCTCAGTTGCTTTACGTAATTCGTTCATTCCTTTGCCTAACCCACGAGCAATAGCTGGAAGATTTTTTGTTCCAAAGAGCATTAAGAATACCAATATTATTACTATAATTTCTGAGCCGCTCATTTATTAGTTTAAAGTTGATAAGTTGAATAGTTGATAAGTTGTATAGTTTAACAGTTTATAAGTTTAAAGGTTTGTAGCTATTATTAATTTCACAATTAGAGTTTAGCATTATTTCACGATTCAAATATACTCTAGTTTTTAGAAATAAAAAAGCCCCAACTAAATTGAGGCTTTAATAAAATTTAGATACATTTATTTTTTTATTTCTTTTTTATTTTTCATCATTATAAAGTCATAAGCTACAGGAGTTGCATTAAATACCGATGAATATGTTCCTACAACTATACCAACAAGTAACGCAAAGGTAAAGCCCTGAATAACATCTCCACCAAAAATAAATATTGCCAATAATACAACTATGGTTGTACCCGAAGTATTAACTGTTCGTCCTAATGTACTGTTAATTGCACCATTAATACTTTCTTTTAATTCCCATTTTGGGTGTAAAGTTCTGTATTCACGAATCCTGTCGAAGATAATAACCGAGTCGTTAATAGAATAACCGATAATTGTCAAAATTGCTGCAATAAATGCCTGATCAACCTCTAAGTTAAATGGAAGTAATCCGTAGAAAATAGAATATAGCGAAATTACAATTAATGAATCGTGGAATAAAGATATAACACCACCTAAACCCCATTGCCAGTTTCTAAATCTTATTGCTATGTAAACAAATATTGCCAATAATGCAACAATAAGTGCTATTAAAGAGCCAATCTTAATATCATCTGCAATAGTTGGTCCTACTTTTTGAGAGCTTAAAATACCTGTTTCCTGATTAGATACACTAAAATCATCAAATGTAAGAGCTGTTGAATAATAACCTTTTAATGCTTCATATAAAATAGTTTCAATTTTTGCATCAGTTTCTTCTGAATTATCATCTATTAAATATTTAGTAGTGATTTTTACCTGATTTGCCGAACCAAAAGTTTTAACTTCAGGAGCATCGCCAAACTGGGAAGCTAATGTATTACGAACATCGCCAACAACAACATCTTTGTCGAATCTTACAATGTAGGTTCTTCCTCCGGTGAAATCAACGCCATAATTTAATCCTTTATAAATTAAAGAACCTATTCCTATTACAATAACAACAATAGAAACAACATATAATTTTTTTCTGATTCCAATAAAATTGATTTTGGTATTTGTCAAGAAGTTACGAGTAATCTTATTATCAAATTTAATATCTTTATTTCTTCCTAACATCCATTCAAAAATAATTCTTGAAATAAAAATTGCAGAAAATAATGAGGTTAAAATACCAATAATTAATGTTGTAGCAAATCCTTGAATTGGACCTGAACCGAATACAAATAAAACTATACCTGTAATAATTGTTGTTACGTTACCGTCGATAATTGCAGAGTAAGCATTTTTATAACCATCGGCTAAGGCTAATTTCAAACCTTTTCCTGCCCTGAGTTCCTCACGAATACGCTCATAAATAATAACGTTAGCATCAACTGCCATACCCATAGTTAAAACAATACCTGCAATACCGGGTAATGTTAGTACAGCTCCTAATGATGCTAAAACTCCAAACAAGAAAAATAAGTTTGCAACTAACGACACGTTAGCCACCCAACCAGCAGTGCTATAATACATTCCCATATACACAAGAACCAAAATAAAGGCAATTACAAATGAAATCATACCAGCATTAATAGATTCTTTACCTAAAGATGGTCCAACTACTTCTTCCTGAATAATTCGTGCTGGAGCCGGTAATTTACCTGATTTTAATACGTTAGCTAAATCCTGAGCCTCGGTAATTGTAAAATTCCCTGTAATTGAAGAATTTCCGCCTTTAATTTCGTTAATAACATTTGGGAAAGAGTAAACATAATCGTCAAGAACAATTGCAATGCTCTTGTTTACATTCTCTTTTGTCATGCGAGCCCAAACCTTTGCACCATCGCCATTCATCGACATACTAACTTCGGCAGAGGCTTTGCTCTGACCAAATTCTGGACGTGCATTTACTATTGCATCTCCATCAAGTGGAGCTTTTCCGTCTCTTGAAGTTACTTTTATTGCTACTAATTGATAAAAGTTTTCGGCATCGTCATAAGCTTTAATTGTCCATAAAAATCTTAAATTTTTAGGAATAATTGATTTAACTTGTGGTAATGCTAAATATTTATTTACAGCACTTGTGTCTTTAACTTGTGCAACGCCCACAACTGGTCCGTCCATTAATTTTCCATCTCTAGTTGTCCAAGGAGTTAAAACTGAAAAGAATGGATAATTTTTCTTAAATTCTTCGGGGCTTTTATTTAAAGAATCTTGTTTAGTAGTATCACTTTCTAATTTCGATAATAAAGTGCTTTCGCTTGAATCTTTTTTAGTTGAATCGTTTTCTATTTTAGTTAAAATATCATTTTTAGTTGAATCTTTAGATATAGCTAATGAATCAGTAGAAGTTGTATCTTTATCTAAATTACTTTCAGCACTTTCAATATCTTTGATTTTGTTATTTACATCTAATAAATATTGATAAACTTCTGAATTATCAAAAGTTTCCCAAAATTCTAATTTTGCTGTTCCTTGTAAAAGTTTTCTAACCCTTTCAGGTTCTTTAACACCGGGAAGTTCAACTAAAATTCTACCAGAAGTTTCTGAACGTTGAATATTTGGTTGAGTAACACCAAAACGGTCAATTCTGGTTCGTAAAATATTGAATGAATTTGAAATAGCACTTTCAGCTTCTTTTTCAATTATTGCAAGAACTTCTTCGTTTGTAGAATTATAATTAATTCGGTCTTTAAGTTCAGCAGTATTGAAAACCGCAGCTAATCTTGCATTTGGGTCAATTTGTTTAAACGCTTTTCCAAACAATGTTACAAAATCTTCCTGACTGTTGCTTTGCATTTTAATTGCAAGTGCAATTGCACTATTAAAAGTACTGTCTTTGCTATTGTTTGCCATTGCTTTAACAATGTCAACAACAGACACTTCCATTACAACGTTCATACCGCCTTTAAGGTCAAGACCTAGATTTAACTCACGTTCTTTACATTCAAGATAAGTGTAATCTCTGATTCCTAAAAAACTATATACCGGCAACCCAGCTAAAGAGTCAAGGTATTGTTTTTCTTTCGTTACATCACCATTTGCGTATTCTTTAGCGTCTTTTTCTATCAAGCTTGTTTTAACAGTAAACCACAGCTGATACACACATACTAACGCTAAAGCAATAGCAAAAAATCGAATAATCGCTTTATTCTGCATTTCAATAAATAATTTTAATAAAACCTAATTTTTAATATTTTAACGGGCAAATATAGTTGATTTTTTCTTAATAGAAATTTTATTGTAATTAAATTCTAGTAGCCTACACCGAAAAGTAATAAAACATAAAATTGCCACAAAGACACAAAGACTCCAAGATATACAAAGCGTTGAAAAACAGTTGTATGTTTTTTGATGAAACTTTGTGTCTTTGTTGCAAAAAAAAGACTTTTCGGAGTGGACAATTTAAGGATTTAAGGCATATACCGATACGGAATAAGAAAACAAAAAAATCCTATCGGCATAACTCACTCTAAATAGTTTTACATTCGTAAACCTATTAAGATTGAGTATAAAGTCAAAGTGTTTTTAACTTTTTTTAAAAAAGTTGTAACAAATGAAAATATTGTTATAATTTTATCTTTTTAATAATAAGTGAATTCATGATAGGGAAAAAAAAAGATAATATTAATGTTTACCTTGTTGATGATGATGAATTGCATTTAAGAATATTATTAAATAAATTTTCAACTACTACCAGCTATAATATTAATACTTACACCAATGGAGAGGATTTATTGGAGTATTTTATACACAAAAGTATTCCTAAAAAAAGCATTAATATAGTAGTTTTAGATTATATGTTAAGCGTTAGCGGTGATAGAAAAAATGGTGTAGAAATTCTAAGACTTTTAAAAGATATTAATTCGGATACAGAAGTAATAATGCTTTCCGGCAAGGGCGATATTGATACTGCAATAAATGCAATGCATCATGGAGCTATTACTTTTATCGAAAAAAGTGAAAGCTCTTTTGCTCGGCTTAATAATAATATCAAGTGGATAATTAGCGAAAAAAGATTAAAACAAAAGAAAGTTGAAAGTGTTTTTTCTACTAAATTATTTATATTCCTTAGCTTTGGTATTTTGGCTGTTTTGTATTTAATTTATCTGATTTTTCCAAATTTGTTTTAGCTGAAACGGATTGCTTTACCGATTTATCAGGACAAGCAGTTCCTCGTATGACGAGAAACTTTTCAACTCTTCAACTTTTCAACAATATTAGAGTTTTTGCTGTTACCAATAATTCTGATAAATTTTTACAAAATAGCTTTGCTAAAATTGCATTCTTAACAGTTATAAACTGTTTGATATTATACATTTAAGTTGCAAACTTAAATGTACTTTAATTTTTCTACTTGATTTGATTTTAATTTATTCGTAAGTTTGTATTTAAAACAACAATAATATGAGGCTCACAGTTGATATAAATAATAAAATCAAATTTAATTCACTTGTTAGTTTTCTTCGTAGCAACGGATATAAAGTTCAAATTCAAGACGATGCTCCGTTAAAAGACGAAGATTGGTGTATGCCCGGAAGACCTGCCACAGACGAAGAGCATGAAGCTCATGCAATTGCAATGGAAAATGATATTGATGAAGGTACTGAGGCAAGTATATTCTTTGATAAACTGATTAGTGAAATTAAACTATGGAAGTAATTATTAAAGAACGTGTTCAAGTAAGTATAAGAAAAATAGCACTTTATATTTTTAAAAAAGGTTATCCGGATACAGCTATAAAATTTGCTAAACGGCTTGAAAACTTTGCCTTATCTCTTGCAGATTTTCCTGATAAACACCCAATTTGCAGACAAAAATCTTATGCGAAACGAAAATATCATTGTGTTCCTTTTGAATCAAATTATATTTTTATTTATAAACTTGTTGATAATAAATTAATTGTGCTTAATGTGGTTCAGGCAGCAAGAATCAGATAAATTCAATTGAACTTTTTACAGTAAAACCACAAAATTACTTTTGTAAAATTGCGTTTTTTTTCAGCTATAAACTGTTTTATATTTTGTAGTTAAGTTGCTAACTTAAAAGAGTTTTGTATTAGTCATCAATTAAAGCCTTATTAATTTTCTCAGGACTTTGTGCGGTATGAAAAATATCAATGATAATTATTTCAACATCTGTTATTTCATAAACAATTTTAAAATTCCATTTACTGATAAATCGGAAATTTCCTTTTTCAGCTTTTATAAATGGGTCGAGTGGATATTTATCAGGAAAATCGCTTAATGTGCCAACTAAATTAATCAATGTTTGTTTTACCATTTTTGCATTTTCGGGAGAATCCTGTTTGATATAGTCAACAATTATATCCAAGCTATTTTTTGCATACAAAGACCATTTGATTTTCAGGTTACTCATTTTCAGCATCTTTTAGCATATCTTCATGCGAAATAAAATTTCCTTTTTTTACATCTTTGCTGATTTTTTCGATATGCTTAATATATTGGTTTTTAGTTAATGATTTGCCCGAAGACGTATAAGCAGTTGTTTTATAACTAATGTTACTTAAAAGTCTGCCAAAGAAGTTTTCTTTTTCTTTTTCAGATAAACTCAAAAATGCAGAGTAGAATAGTTCGGCTGTTAGTAGCGACTTATCATATTTTAAATCATCAGTTTTCATTGTTTTGCTTATAATTTTAATTTTATAAAGATACAAATTAATGTAAAAAATTGGAAATTGTTTCTGAACTCAACAGCTATTTAGTTTTAAGAACATTAATTATATAATTCAATTTTTACAGTTGTAAACTGTTTGATATTATGCATTTAAGTTGTAAGATTAAATGAGCGGTATAATAAATTTCTATATTGAGTTAAATTTAAAACTGTAATTATTATTATTTTTATCAATATTCCAATTTAAAAAATCTAATTGCCATTTATATTTTTCTAAATATTGTTGACAAAATTGGCATTTATCAATTTGATATTTAATTATTTCAGAATATTTTTCTATATCTTGATTATATTGATTTTTTTCAAATTCTTTAATTTTTTCAATTATTTCTTCATTTCTTTTAATGAAATTTAAGTTAGTTTTTGAGATTAAATCTAAATTATTGTTAATTATATTACTTTCTATATCGTAATGATTAAAATTATTTATAAAATACTCATTTGTATTATCTTCACATATAAAATAATTAAAGAAATGTTGGTTATTTCTAAGTTTTACAATTAAATCTTTGTCAATAACAATTCTAGGAAATTTAGCTCTTTTTTCTAATTCTACAGCTTTGACTAATGCACCAGAAAAAATTATGTTATCATCAGAGTAAAATGAACCGATTGAAATGCCGCCTCTAACAAATATCCCTTTTTCAATTAACAAATTTTGATAAGTTGATAAATAAAGCATAAAATAAAAAAGATTCTCTTCGAAGTTATAAAAATCAAATTTAGCTGGAATCGAAGCACATAAACAGTCAGAGAATAATTTAAGTTTCAATTTTTTTTTCCAATTCAAAAAATCAGGTTCATTATTAATATTCATTTTCAAAAAATCAACGGCTGTATTCATTGAAGAAATAATGTCTTTTAATAAATTTTGGTTTATACCATTATCATATTCTTTTATCAATTCTTTAAAACCAAGAATATCAATAAACGCTACAATAGCTGTTTCTGTTACTGGTATTTTATCTACTTGGTTTTCATAAATATTATAATTGATATTCATATTAAAAATTTTTTGTTATTAATTTCGATTTTAGATTTTAAATAAAATTATCCGAAAGTTAACACAGCAAAAATCAAATTACAATAGCCTACCAAAAATAAATCATTTCTCCTTATAGCTATTTTTTATAAAATAGACTTATTTATAATGATTCTAATTTTTATCTATTAAATATCCCCAAATTGTCAAGCGACCATATTGATTATTACAAGTTGAAATTAATGTTTCATTTTCATTTAAAATAGTAGGGAAATTATTACCAATTTCAATATTTGGGTTAAATGTATAATATTGATTACCATAGCTTAAAATTACAAAATATTTATTATCAGGTACTGTAAAATTATTATTTGATATACCACTATAATTTAAAATTAATGGAGTTATTCTTTTTTTAAATAAATAACCCCTATAAATATTTGCACCTTGATTATCATCTGAGAGAACCGAGCCTTCTCCAATTATTACAGGATTATAAAAATAATTCATATTCGGCATTTTTACTTCAATTCCATTTAATAAAAACCCACTACCATAATTAATGTATAAATTGAATCCATTAGGAACGGTATATGGTGTATTATATATACTGTCTAAATCAATAACATCTTCAATAAAAGGACCATCAGGAAAAGCAAGATTATTAAATATTGGCAAATAAATGCTATTTCCATTTGTAATGCTTAATGTATCATTATTATAAGTCAATTGCTGAATTTCATTTAAAGTATCATTATCGGCATCATTTATATTAATTTGTCCACCATTATGAGAGAGTGTAACTATGTTAGAATCTTGAGTAAGAGTTTGAATTTCGTTTGTACTATCATTATCAAAATTATGTGGCAACACCACAAAATTGCTTTTACTAAGATAAAGAGTATCATTAGAATAATCCAGTACTTGTAATTCGTTTGTTGAATCGGCATCAACTTCTTTTGGTAATTTTAAAAACCCTCCGTTTGTTAAATAAATTGTATCGTTAGAAATTGTTATAATTTGTAGTTCGTTTGTTGGGTCAGCATCTAAATCAACTGCTCCGGTAAAAGTAATTGTATTGCCTTTACTTATTGTTAATTCATTTCCATTTAATGATAAATTTTGAATTTCATTAAGTGTATCTGCATCATTATCAGGCGGTATCTGAATTGTATTTCCATTGCTAATTGTTAATTCATTGTTGTTTAAACTTAATGTTTGCTTGTCGCTGTCAATTATAGAACCACCGTTTTTTGAAAGTGAAATGGTACTATCTGTTTTAGAAATTATTTGTATTTCATTTATTGGGTCTTTATCCATATCATCATTAGCATTTCCGGCTTTTTCGGCATATAGTGCATAAGGTACACTTAGCAATTGCGAAGTTCCAATAAACTCGTAGTTTTGGTTGCCTGTAATATCGAGTTCGGTTTTTACAAAGTGAGTGGTTACACCCCATGCTATATCGGCAAATACGCCTGCTATTACTGTTCCGCTTCCTATGCTGAGGTTGGCAATTCCGTATTCGTTGGTTGCAATCTGGTGTGTTTCAATATATACGGGGCTTCCAAGTGGGTCGTTTTGTAAAATACTTACTCGCAGCGAAACTATTTGGTTTACAAGCACTTTGCCTTGGTTGTTGCGTATTACTGCCTGGTATTTAAAGGCTTGTGGCGATTGGGCAAATATTACTGTGGTTAGTAGTATTGCAACTGTGGTTAGTAGGAGTGTTTTCATATTTTTTTGTTTTTAATTTTTATTTAATTGATTCTGACTCACCCCCGCCCCTCTCTAACATTAGAGAGGGGAGGAAGAGGCATTTTTATATTCCAATTGTTTTATTGATTTTTGCTAATACTTTATCTATTTCATTAAGTATTTCTTCGTTTTTAAATCGTAATACTGTCAGTTCTTTTTCTTTCAATATCAAAT
>MENC01000042.1:411-8457 GCA_001768155.1 Bacteroidetes bacterium GWA2_30_7 | reverse complement strand
TCAGATTTTAGATTATAATGCTAATAACGAATGGAGAGCAAATAATAGTCGTGGATTCTATAACGATAATTTTGATTTGTCAACGATTAATTCTGAATGGTCTGCTGTTTCAGGCACATGGAGTATAAATTCCAGTAATTTTCTTCAGCAATCTGACGAAAGTGTCACAAATACAAATATTTATTCGCCTCTAACACAAAATCTTTCAAACACATACTTATATAATTGGAAAGCAATTATGGGCGGTACAGAAACTAATCGTAGAGCTGGATTTCATTTTTTTGCCGACCAGCCAGATTCTACAAACAGAGGCAATTCGTATTTTGTTTGGTTTCGATTAGACGATGAGAAAATTCAAATTTATAAATCAATAAATAATTCATGGGGAGCAAGCCCAGTAAAAGATACCGTACATACTTTTTTAGAAAATCAATCTTATGATTTCAAAGTAACTTATAATAGAGTTTCCGGTTTAATAAGAGTTTATGTAAACAACATATTATCTGCACAATGGACAGATTCTGTACCAATTTCAAACGGTTCATATATTTCGTTCAGAAATGCAAATTGTAGTTATCAGATAAATGATTTTAAGGTTTATCGTTCTCGAAATTCGACCGAATCAATAAGCGTTGGTGCTGGAAATGAAAACGATATTCGTTTTCAAAATCAAAACCCATCAACACCAGCAGGGCAAATAAATTCTATCGTTACAGATGTTGCTGGAAATCTTAGTAATGTAAGCTCTCAATTTGTAAATGTTGATTGGACAGCACCTTCTTCTGTGCCTTATGTGATTGATGGTACAGGCAATGACATAGATACAACAAATAACGGAACACAACTTCAGGCTAACTGGAGCGATGCAATTGATTCTAATTCTGGAATTGCTAATTATTTTTATTCAATCGGAACATATTCAGGTGGTGATGATGTTGTAGGTTGGACAAGTAATTTGAACAGTCTTTCTTTATCTGTTTCAAGCTTAAACTTAATTCACTTACAAACTTATTACATTAATATTCAGGCAGAAAACTACGCAGGAATAAAATCTGAAATTGTAAGTTCCGATGGACAACTTTATTACGATTTAGCAACTACTCTTAATAAATTAGCAGATTTACAAAACGTTATATTGTTTCCAAATCCAAGTACTGGTATTTTCTATTTGCAAAATTCAGAAGATAGTTTTTTTGGAGGAACAATTACTGTTACAGATGTTTTAGGAAAAGAAGTTTTTTCCTCAAAAATTGATTCTCAAAATTCTATTTACAAAATTGACATTTCAAATCAAGTTAATGGTATGTATAATGTTGTTGTGGATTGTAATGGCACAACTTATAGAAGTAGAGTGGTTGTGAGTAGGTGATTTGACAATAAATTTGCTGTTAAAGGTGTTTGACAGTGAAATTACTGTCAAGTAAATCAGAGCTTGATTATAAATTTTTTTGAATACATTTCATAAATAACTTATATTTGTTAAAAAAAAGGCTATGCCTAAATTGTATGAATATTTCGGATTGATTTTTTTATTTTATTCTAACGAACATGAACCAATTCATATTCATGGTAAATATCAGGATAAAGAAAGTAAAGCCGAAATTATTTTTGAAAATGGCAAGTTTAAAGAAATATTAATTAAGGAAGTTTCTGGAAAAGAGCCGTTAGATACTCAAAACTTAAAAAAATTTAGAAAAATTATTGAACGTTATCGAGACGATATTGTCAGAAAATGGATTGATTTTTTTGTTTATAACATTGAAATTTCTTCTGAGAAAATAACAAAAAAAATATAATTATGGTTATTTCTATAAAAAGTGCCAAATATGTTGATAGCTATAAAATTAAGTTTCAATTTTCTGATGGGATTGAAAAAATAATTGACTTTTCATATTTTTTAAATAATGCTAAAAATCCAATGATCAAAAAATATCTAGATAAGCAATTATTTAAAAATTATTCAATAGAATATGGAGATATTATTTGGAACGATTATGAAATGTGTTTCCCTATTTGGGATTTACATGAAGGAAAAATATAACATATTCTTTATTAAAATTTCGAAACTTACAGTTTACTAAATCTAACTTCCACATTCTCCCTTCCAACTTCAACCTTCATCTTCCTCCCCATAACCAAAGGAAAATTCTCATCACCATGCCCTGCTGGAAAATTAAAACAAACCGGATAGCCGTAATCTTTAACAGCATCTTGAATTATTTCATTTGCAGTTTTACCGTAAAGTGTATTTCCTTCTTTCATATCACTCATTCCACCAACGATTAGGGCTTTAAGGTTTTTAAGTTTTCCGCCAATTTTAAGATTCATAATCATACGGTCAATGTGATAAAAATATTCGCTTAAATCTTCAATAAACAATATTTTTCCGTCAGTATCAATATCATAAGGAGTTCCGCGTAATGAATATAAAACCGATAAATTTCCACCTGTTAATATTCCTTCGGCACTTCCTGTGATATTTAAAGCATCTGATTTTATTTCGTATTCTGTAATTTTTCCTGTTAAAGTTTCAATTAATTGCCCTAACGATTTGGTTTTTGAAAAACTTACAGGCATTGTTCCATGTATAGTTTCGATCCCATATATTTGATTAATAACAGAATGTAAAACAGTAACATCGCTATAACCACAAATCCATTTTGGGTATTTTTTCAAAGCAGAGAATTCGATTTTATCAATTATCCTGACAGTTCCATAACCGCCTCGTGAACAAATAATTGTTTTAATTGATTTATCATTAATCATTTCCTGAAAATCAAAAGCTCTTTGCTCGTCAATTCCTGCAAACATATTATTTGCAGCGAGAACATTTTTTCCGAGAACTACTTCAAAACCATATTGCGATAAAATATTTACAGCATTGTCAATATATTCTTTATCAATTTTTCCGGCTGTAGATACGATTCCGATTTTATCTCCGGTTTTTAAATATTGGGGTTGTTTTAATTTATTATTCATTATCTGAAATCATATTAAAATGTCTTCTATATCGTTGAGGAATATTAATATCACAATCATATCCTATCAACTTTAAAACTCTGCTTATTATTTCAATTCCATCATTAAAAAAAGTTCTAATTCTTCTGGTTTTATCGTTAATATTTTTATAACCCGAAGGGCAAACAAATGTCCAGTCGGCACCATCTTTATTTACAATAATTCTGAAATATTTATCAATGTCTGTTTCATGAAAACCGGCAGATTTCAGTAATATTATATGCTCGAAAGAATCGTCAATATTTGCTATAATAACATTTGTTTCATCATAAGAAATTAACATTAATAATGGGTCATCAGTTTTTATAGCTAAATCTACTTTTTCTTTATCTGGAAAATATGTAATATTCATAAAATTAATTTTCTAAATGTTTATCTTTTAAACAACCTGCTATCAAATTCAAAATCATTAATATTTAAAATTTTCAATAATTTAAAATCGTCATGAAAAGGATTGATTAAATAGTTAAAATCTCCTTGAACCACAACTGATGGAACTTTCATAACAAAATATTTATTTTCTGAGATAAATTTATCACCAATTAATTGAGTTGAATGTGAGTGTGGAAATAATTTCCAATCTTCTTTTAAGTTTTTAATATCAAGTTCAAAAATCTCTATATTATCAGGTATTTTTATTGTAATTATAACATAATCTGCCGGAACAATTCCTAATGGAGAATGTACTGCAATTTCGGCGGTACATAAGGCTCTGCTTTCGCATGTATAAATCATGGCTGTTCCTTTGCTGTTCCATCTTCCGCCCGATTTTTCGGCACCTTTTCCTGTTAAATCCGAGCTATGCTTTTTTTTACATAATCTAAAGACTATCATGCTAGTACACCGTGTTCAATTCTGGTCAATTCATCAAGAACCAGGTTAATTCCAAACGAACTATCAAATAATTCTTTTGGTTTAACTCCACCAATTGCAATGTTTGTAGAATCTAACCATAAATTAAATTTATTTATATCTCCAAAAACCTCAATACCACGATTATAAACAATTCCTATTTCTAAAATTCTTTCCGATTGCATCCTATCAAAAGATTTCTTTTCTTTGTTGTATCTTTGAATACTACGTAACGACATATTTAAGATAACGCTCCATTCTTGCATTGAAAATAAACTCTTATTAGCAATTGATGTAAATAATTGATAATCTACACCTTTTCTTGTTATTTTAATAAAGTTTAATATACTTCCATCGTCAAGAAAATCATATTTTATATTAGTCAAAAAATAATTATTTTTTTTCATAATTAATGCAATTTGTCGTCAAATTTATGAAATATTTCGCAAAAATCAAAATTTAGTTTGTTATAAATTTATTCGGGATTAATACATTTATCAATTACTTTTGTAAAACTAATGAAAATTTATTTACAGTGAAAAATATTGCACGTTATACAGTTACAGCAGCTCTACCTTACGCAAATGGACCGGTTCACATTGGACATCTTGCAGGAGTTTATATTCCAGCCGATATTTATGTAAGATATTTAAGATTAAGAGGTAAAGATGTTATTTACGTTTGCGGTTCAGATGAGCATGGAGTTCCAATTACATTAAAAGCTCGTCAGGAAGGGATTAAACCACAGGATGTTGTTGATAAATACAACAAAATTATAAAAGATTCTTTTCAGAAATTTGGAATTTCGTTTGATATATATTCGCGTACAACAAATAAAACCCATTACGAAACTGCTTCTGAATTTTTCAAAAAATTATATAATCAAGGCGATTTTATTCAAAAAACAACCGAACAATATTACGATGAGGAAGTTAAACAGTTTCTTGCCGATAGATATATTGTTGGAACTTGTCCGCATTGCCACAACGAAAACGCTTATGGCGACCAATGCGAAAAATGCGGAACTTCGCTGAATGCTACCGATTTAATAAATCCACATTCTATGGTAAGTGGAAGCAAACCAGTCTTAAAAGCAACAAGCCATTGGTATTTGCCACTCGAAAAATACGACTCGTTTCTTAGAAAATGGATTTTAGAAGACCATAAAGAATGGAAATCAAATGTTTACGGACAATGCAAATCGTGGTTAGACCAGGGATTGCAACCTCGTGCAGTAAGCCGCGATTTAGATTGGGGAGTTCCAGTTCCGGTTGAAGGTGCAACTGGGAAGGTTTTATATGTTTGGTTCGATGCTCCAATAGGTTATATTTCTGCCACAAAAGAATTAACCAAAGATTGGGAAAAATATTGGAAATCAGCAGATACCAAACTTGTACATTTTATCGGGAAAGATAATATTGTTTTTCATTGTATAATTTTCCCTGCAATGCTTAAAGCAGAAGGAACATTTATTTTACCCGAAAATGTGCCTGCAAATGAATTTTTGAATTTAGAAGGCGATAAAATTTCAACTTCTCGTAACTGGGCTGTTTGGTTACACGAATACCTTATTGATTTCCCCGGAAAAGAAGATGTGTTACGTTATACTTTATGTGCAAATGCTCCTGAAACAAAAGATAACGATTTTACATGGAAAGACTTTCAGGCAAGAAATAACAACGAATTGGTTGCAATTCTTGGAAACTTTGTAAACCGAACTCTTGTACTTACTCACAAATATTTTGAAGGTAAAGTTCCAACTTGTAATCAATTAACAGATTACGACAAGCAGGCTTTGGCTGAAATACCAATATTCAAGAAAAATATTGAAGAAAATATTGAAAATTTCAAATTCCGTGAAGCACTCAAAAGTTTGATGGATTTTGCAAGACTTGGAAATAAATATCTTGCCGATACTGAACCATGGATAGTTTATAAAACAGATGTTGAGAGAGTTAAAACAATTTTGAATATTTCTTTGCAAATATGCCTAAATCTCTCAGCAGCTTGCGAACCATTTTTGCCTTTCACTGCTTCGAAACTAAAATCGTTCTTAAATATAACTGAGTTTGGTTGGAATGATATTGGAATTAAAACACTTGCAGATGAACATAAGATAAATAAACCCGAACTTTTATTTGCAAAAATTGAAGATTCTGAAATTGAAGCTCAAATTACAAAATTACAAAATACTAAATTAGCAAATGAAGCTACAAATATCTCATTAGAAGCACAAAAAACAAATATTAGTTTCGACGATTTTTGTAAAATGGATATTCGTATCGGAAAAATTATTGAAGCTGAACGAGTTCCAAAAACAAAGAAATTATTAAAACTGACAATTGATACAGGAATTGATAAACGTACTGTAGTTTCGGGAATAGCCGAATTTCACAATCCCGAAAAAATTGTAGGAAAGCAAGTTACAATTTTAGCAAACCTCGAACCACGTGAAATAAAAGGAATTACTTCACACGGAATGATACTTATGGCTGAAAATGCTGGTGGAGAATTGGTTTTTGTGAGTCCTGAGAAAGATGTGAAACAAGGGAGTAGTGTGAAATAAATAGTGTCTCTAAGAAAACACATTGTTTTAAAAATTTCGATTTTAGATGTACGATTGCTTAAATCACTGTTATTCAGGTCGTAAATTTTACTTCATACATTTTGATTTTTAATAAGTTTTTTAAACTTTAAATAGACTTTCATTTATTAATAATTGCTTTTTGCATAAAATATTATTAAATTTGAAATAAAAATTTAAAATGCCTGAAATATCACGTTTTTTTGGAATTATAATTTTAATGTTTGCTGATGACCATTTACCTCCACATTATCATGCAAAATATGCTGAATTTGAGGCTACTATAAATATTGAATCTGGAGAAATATTAAAAGGATTTTTACCTAAATCTCAACTTCGCTTAGTTCAGGCTTGGAACGAAATACACAAAAATGAAATTTTAATAAACTATAATTTATTAAATTCAAATAAACAAACGTTTTCTAAAATTAAACCCTTAGAATAATATGTTCCCGAAAATAAATAAAATATTAAATATCGAACTATATAAAATAATTTGTGAATGGTCAACAGGCGAAATTCGATTAATTGATTTAGAACAGATAATATTGGAAAATAAACAAAAGGATTTAAAAATTGCATATTCAAAATTATATAATCCGGAAATTTTTTTCACTCTTCAATTAGATAAAGAAATTGGCACTATTTTCTGGCCAAATTTAATAACAATGACTGATTATGATGGAATTGTAAAACCTGCACAGTTTGATATTTGTCCTGATTTACTTTATTCTGTCAGCTCAAACCTTAATAAATAAATTTTTACAAAAATGAAACTATTTGTTGAAACATCGAATTTCAATGAATTTGAACAAATATTATTATATTTTAAAACTCAATAGTTCGGTAATTTTTTGTAAGATTTTGAAAATAAGCATCTTCAGTTGCCACGAACTTTAGGTCGTGGAATTGATTAATTAGTACAAATTTAGGGCTTTAGCCCTTTTATAAAAATGGATAATGAAAAAATATACCGAACTATTGAAAACTTATAAATTTGAAAATATTAAGGAAACTTCTTATAATATAACATTATCTTCAAAAATTCAGAAAGGTAATAAGAAAATAAACCCAACTGAACTATTCGGAATTTGGAAAGACAATCCAAAAACCTTAGAATAAATCAGGGAAAAATCTTGGAAAAGTGTAACAGCAATTACTAATAATATTGAGCTATTTTACATATAATAAAAAAGATTTTGATTTTATGCCCAATATTAAACTTTATAAGTTTTAATCCTCTCAACTTAAATGAAAAGAATATTTTATTATTTGTTAGTTTATTTATTCACAAGTTATCAATTATTTGGACAAACTTTAAAAATAATCAAAGCCAATTCAAATAAAGCCGATTACCGCATTGGAGA
Organism: Bacteroidetes bacterium GWA2_30_7; assembly: GCA_001768155.1. Lineage (GTDB taxonomy): Bacteria > Bacteroidota > Bacteroidia > Bacteroidales > GWF2-33-38 > GWA2-31-9. The sequence goes on along the minus strand of MENC01000042.1, from coordinate 636 downwards.
TAGGTGGGTAAAAGGAAACTGGAATATTACGCCCGAACTTTCGCCAGATGTTTTAACCGTTATTTGCAGACATAAATCCGAAAAATTTGTTTTTTATACTGATATAGACTCAATTAGTTTTGAGCTATTTCCAAATAATTCGTACCAGTTTTATATCTTAATGAATAATAAAGATTCGGCTTTAACAGAAATTAAATGTGGAAGTTATAATTTATTGAGTTTTAA
>MENC01000042.1:0-266 GCA_001768155.1 Bacteroidetes bacterium GWA2_30_7 | reverse complement strand
CTTCAGCCGTATTATCGATGGATTGAAGCGAGCTAAAGCCGGCGGCATTGACACAATTGTCGATGCCACGACCCTCGACCTGGGCAGGGATGTCAATGTCTTAGCCAGAGCTGCACGTCTTACCGGAATTAACATAATTACCTGCACCGGTTGGTGGCTGGAGAAGACCCGTGTTCTTCCCGGTGTTTCTATTGACAGTCTTACCCGGGGCTTTGTTCGCGAAATAAAAGAAGGAATAGCCGGGACCGGCATCAAGGCTGGAATTT
>MENC01000041.1:5915-14844 GCA_001768155.1 Bacteroidetes bacterium GWA2_30_7 | reverse complement strand
TTCATACAAAAGCCTCTTAGAAACAGATACTTCGTATTCGTTTAATTTCAGATTTTTAAAATATTCTGCAATTTCAATAATTGGCAAATTTACCAGTTGACTGATATTTTTTTCGCCAACCAAAACATACGAAGCTTCCTTTTTTAAGCGAGTTCCTTTACAAGCCGGACAAATAGTTTTTCCTCTGTAACGAGCTTGTAGCACACGATATTGAATTTTATAATTATTTTCCTCAACAAATTTGAAAAATCCATTAATTCCGCCAAAGTATTTATTGCCCGACCAAAGCAAGTCTTTTTGCTCCTGACTTAATTGATAATAAGGCTTATGAATAGGAAAATTAAATTTATCGGCATTATAAATTAATTCTTCTTTCCATTCCGACATTTTTTCGCCTTTCCAGCAAACAACTGCTTCGTCGTAAATCGATAAATTTTTATTTGGTATAACCAGTCCTTCATCAATTCCTATTGTTAATCCGAAACCTTCGCATTGCGGACAAGCACCAGCCGGACTATTAAAACTAAACATGTGAGCATTTGGTTCTTCAAAGCTTATTCCATCGGCATCGAAACGATTGCTGAATTTTTGATATTTTATTTTCCCAACTTCCGAAATTCCAACTATACATTCGCCATGACCTTCGTTAAAAGCAGTTTGAACCGAATCGCTAACCCTACTTACAAAATCTTCTGATTGCTCAACTTCAAACCTATCGATTACTACAAAAACTGATTTTGCTTTTGATAGTTCTTTTGTAAATTTTGAAATATCCGCAATTTTTTCAATTTTTTCGTTAACCAAAAGCCTTGAAAATCCTTGTTGAAGAAGCAAATCCAAATGTGATTCAATTTTTCTGTCTTCGGGTTTTACAAAAGGAGCTAAAATATAAACAGCCGTTTCGTTTTTGCATTTAATAACGCAATTAACAACATCTGTTACAGAATGTTTCTTAACTTCATTGCCCGAAATCGGCGAAATAGTTTTACCGATTCTTGCATATAATAACTTAATATAATCATAAATTTCTGTCGATGTTCCGACAGTTGAACGAGGATTTTTGGTATTAACCTTTTGTTCTATTGCTATTGCAGGTGGAATACCGGTAATTGTATCAACTTCGGGTTTTGCAATTCGTCCAAGAAACTGACGTGCATAAGCCGAAAGACTTTCAACATATCGTCTTTGCCCTTCGGCATAAAGCGTATCGAAAGCTAACGACGATTTTCCCGAACCGCTTACTCCCGTAATAACGACAAATTTATCTCTCGGAATATCTAATGATATATTTTTTAAATTATGAACCTTTGCTCCTTTTATGCTTATAATACTGTTTGTCATTGAGTTAAACTAGAAATAAATTGAAATTTTCAAATAATTTGCAAAGTTAGTTTAATTTTTTGCGAAAAGAATATTTTTTGATTTAGGAATTTTTTGACAGGATTTCAGGATAAACATGAATTAGTGTCTATCCGTAAAGTTGTGAAATGCAAAATCCAATAGAACACTGATGACACAGATTAAACTGATTTACACTGATTTGTTAATTATTCTTATCTGTGAATATTCGTAAAATCCGTTTTATCCGTGTTCTATTGTGAGTTTATGGATGCACATTAATTACGAATTTAATGCCTCAAACTACAAACATGAAACCACAAACATTCTTTACTTTTTGGCATAATAGTTGAAACAAAATCGCCATTGTTTTCGTAACAATAAAACTTGTTCTTTTATTATAAAATTTGTTAAAGACAATAATCGTTAAATTATTTAGTTATATTTGCATTATAATTTTTGAAACCTAAAAATGGAGGGCTGCTTATAAAATAACTCTACTCTGAACCAAAAAAGAGCTACAATGAGTTACAAACAATTGTCAGATATTGAACTTATTAATGAGTTTAATTCTGGAAAACAAGCAGCAATCGAGTTTCTAATCAAGAGGCACAAACGCAATATTTTTTCTTATATTTGTATAAATGTCAGGAAGCGAGATATTGCTGAAGATATTTTTCAAGATACATTTATTAAAGTAATTAAATCGTTACGCGAAGGCAAATACAACGATGAAGGTAAATTTGTTTCATGGGTTATAAGAATTGCACATAATCTTATAATTGACCATTTTAGAAAAGCTAAACATATGCCGACAATTTCAGATGGTGATTATGAAATTGATATTTTTAATAATTCAAGATTTTCTGAAAAAACCAGAGAGCAAGAAATTATCAATGAACAGATTCATGGCGATGTTCGCAAGTTAATTGAGTTATTACCAGACGACCAGAAAGAGGTTGTAATGTTACGACATTTTGTTGGAATGAGTTTTAAAGAAATTGCAGAACAAACTGATGTCAGCATTAATACTGCACTTGGAAGAATGAGATATGCAATTCTAAATTTACGTAAATTAATCGAAGAAAAAAATCTGATTCTTACTAATAATTAATCAGTTATAACTAAATAACCAAAAGCTGAACTTTGTAGTTCGGCTTTTTTTGTTTAAAAATTAATCCTCCACATTAACATAGGAAAAAAGCCTGTTTGATAATCTTTTCTTAAATCGCCTGTGTTTACATCAAAACTTTCGAGAAAAATATTTTTATGATTTGTCATATTTTGAATATCTAACGCCCATTCCTGATTAATTCTTTTACCATTTAGTTTGTACGAAATTCTTGCATCAATTTTAAAATAATCGCCATATCTTTTTTCGTAAGCCTTATCCCACTCTAATATAGTTGTGTTTACAAGCCTTGATTTTTCTAAATTAACTGGGATATAGCGTTTTCCTCCGGCTAAAACACTTCTTAAATCAATTGCTAATGTGCTTCGATGGTTAATTTTAATTTCATAACCTGTAAGTGCATTAAATACATAATTTCCGTTAAATACTGTATTTCGTTCAATACCATCAAATCCTTTGTATTTTGAATCAAAAATTGATGATGTAAACAGAAAATAAAATCCTTTACTTAAAAATTTTTCTATTGTTAACTCAATTCCATAGTTTTTTCCTGTTCCACTATTTATCATGCTATCGTTCATGTTAATAGAAAAAAAATCACCATCGTTTAAATTCGAAAATTCGGGTTGGCTTACAAGCACTGGAACATTGGTTAAATACTGATAATATGTTTCGATTTTAATTCTGGAATTTTTAAAGGGCAAATATTCGTAGCCTAAAACAGCGTGATTGCTTTTTGAAAAATCTAAATCTTTATTTGTCTGAATATAAGAATTGTCGGCTAACTGGGTTTCAAAGAAATAAACCATTCGTGGTTGCATCTGGCTATGCATTCCTGCTCCTAAATTGAGCGATTGTTTTTCGTGAAAATTCCATTTTAATCCTATGCGCGGTTCAACCGTTTGAGAATTATTTAAGGTAAATAACTGATAATGAATCCCTGAATAAAGAGTTAGCAAATTAGTAAATTTATGTTGCCATTCTAAATGTGATTGAAATAACCCCAATTGCCCAACACTATTTAATCGGGTTTGAAACATTGAAGTTCCTGCTACAACAAAACTATCAATATAATTAATGTCGTATAAATCAAATGAAGCTCCTAAAGAAATATTGTTTTTTGAATTGAATTTTTTGTGAATATTTGAAGATATAACGTATTTTATTTCGCTGGAATAAGCTCTGTAATAAGGCTCTGTAATATCAAAATTATCTTTGTTAACTGAGTCAACTTCGGTAGAATTGGATAATCCCTGAAGAGAAATATTAGTTTTGATGCGAGTTGATTCATTAAAAAAATATAGATGCGATAATAAAACCGTTCCCATATTGGAAGAAAATATTGTATTAGTACTTGATAATCCAAACGACCAGTCGCCAGAGTCTTTTTTATTTTCTAATAATTCGATAAAGCTAATTCCCCCAATTCCTGTTAATGTAAATTTTCCCATTTTTTTGGTTGGAATATTAACTTTAAATGATAAATCTTGATATTGTGGAATACTTGCTCCAGTTCCCAAATTTATTCCAAGAGCATGAAAAACTCCTAGTGTTGAATATCTGTAATTAGCTAAAAATGAAGCTTTGCTATTTTTAGAAAATGGTCCTTCTGCTCCAAGTTCAAATCCATTAAATCCCATTTGCCCGATATATTCATGTTTTTCGTTATTTCCTGAACGCATTTTTAAATCGAATGCACCAGATAAAGCATTACCAAACTCGGCAGGAAAGGCTCCTGTGTAAAAATCAGAATTAGTTAGTAAATTATTATTTAAAATACTTACCGGACCGCCTGTTGTTCCTAATGCTCCAAAATGGTTTGGGTTTGGAATATCCACTCCATCGAGTCGCCATAAAATTCCCATTGGAGAATTTCCTCGAATTATAATATCGTTTCGTTGGTCGCTAACACTCATAACTCCAGCATAATTTGCAACCATACGAGCCGGATCGCCAAGGCTTCCTGCAAAACGTTCGGTTTGTTCTGAATCAAATGAACGTGCACTTACTAAAGCCATTTCGTTAATTGCATCGCCTTTTTTTGAATATGCTTTAACTTCAACTTCGGCTGTACTTAAAACAGTTTCTTCAAGTTCAATATTAAGAATTAGTTCCTTGCCCGACGATAGCAATATATTGTTAAGCTGAACAGAGTTATAACCCAGATATGTAACTTTAATTGATATACGACCAATTTTTACTTTTTCAATTTTAAATTCGCCTTTTTCGTTAGCAGTAGTACCAATAATTGGGTCGGTATTTAATAAAATTATTGATGCACCAGGTAAAGGTGTAAGAGTCTGTTTATCTAATATTACACCACGAATATTTTGAACAAATTCTGTTTGCGAATAACCATTAATAAGTACAAAACAAAATAGAAGTAAAAGGATATTTTTCATTAATGCTTAAATTATCTGCAAATATTAAATTTTCTTGCTAAAAGCCCAAATTCTGATTCAATTATTAGATAATAAATTCCATTTGGAATATCACTTACATCAATTGTATTGTATTGATTTCCGCTGATATGCCTGAAGGGTACGAAATCGCAAATTGTTTTTGAATTATTGTCAATTATTTTAACATGTATATAATTGTCGCGTTTTAATTTAAGTTCAAAATTAATTTTACTTGATGATGGATTTGGATATACATCTCCAATTTCGATTTCATTATCAATACTTGACAATTGAACAATATCGGAAGTTAGGTCATTAATGAATGCTGCATAAATTTTTATATTGCCATCATTTGTTCTGCCATCGCACCAAATAGGTATTGTATAGTTATCGGATGCTAATAACTGAGTGTATTCTCCAATTCCAAAATTTTGATTTTTTGAACCAATTTTTGAAAAATCGGTTTCTACAGAAGTTATTTTACTATTGGGTTCAAATGTGTTTCCAAAATCTTTTGAAGTGGTGTAATAATAATTTGATTTAATATTCGATGTATCGTTACGTCTATCGTACCATGAAATTTTTATATCGCTGTTCTTTTTGACAACAATAGATGAATAATAATTGTGTCGGGCGGTATGGTCATCGTTAACAACAATCGGAGCTGTCCATGAGATTCCGTTATCGGATGAGCGAGAAAAAAATATTTCAGAGCCTTTTCCATTATTCCCGTCAATTCCAAAAGCTGTCCATGTTACATATACATTTCCGTTATTTGGGTCGGAAGCAATGTAAGGAGACGGATAAAGCCGATTATTATCAATTCCGGGAATTAAATCTTCGGGTGAAATTTCTAAAATTGGCAGATTAAATCTAAGGTTAGAAATTATATTTGGTGAACTGAATGATACGCCTCCATTTACTGATACTGAATGCCATAATGCCATTGTAGAGCCATCTTTAGTGCCATAGAAAATAACATGAACATTTCCATAAGAGTCAACTACTAAACTAGAAAACTGAACAAATGAAAATGAACTTATGTCGGAAACTTTTGCTGAAATAGTAAATTTATCTGAATTAGAAGGTTTTGTTTTACAATTAATTTGATACGAAGCATCGTTACCGTTTTGTGAAATTGTTACAAAACAAACATACAAATTATTTCTAAATTGGTTATTTGTTTTGTCAACAGCCATCCATTGTTTATCGGAAATTGGAGATGTAATTTTCGAAGGTGAGCCTAAAAACATTTGAATTTTTCCAAGTAAAATAGTATCATTATTTGGTTTTATCCAGTTTGTGCCACCGTCATCTGAATATGCCCAAAATATTCCCATATTCACATTTCCAAATAAAAACGATGATTGGCTTCCGTAAAGGTCTATCCACGAAAAATACAGCCTTCCATTTGCATCGAAAGCAAATACCGGATCGCCGCCACCACCTGATATCATTCCTGATTTATAGGGCATATTTTGAAAAGAACTAACATTCCAGTTTGAGCCAAAATTTTTGCTGTAATAAATTGGACAAGAAATTTTAGCATTTGTAAAATTTTGCCTTATTGGGCTTATTACTATATTGTTTGAATCGATTGGGTTGATAGCTGCATGTATTTCTGCTTCTACTTCGCTTGTTTTTGAAACAATTTGTTCTTTTGAATAGTTTAATTCTTTATTTAAGTCGTCGTTTAATATTGCTTCATCTGAATTTGAAGTATTCTGAAGTTGCTCGTATGTAAATTTGAATTTCTCCTTTAAAGTCCAGTTAACAGCATTGTTAAAATTAATTTTTTGTTGAGAAAATGAATTTAATATTGAAACAGCAATAAGACTTATAATAATTGAGATTGTTCTGATATTTGACTCCAAACCTTTGTGTATTAATTTTAAATCTAAATAAAGAAATTAAACAAACATAAACTATTTTCTGCTGTTAATTTTATGTTAAAGAAAAAAAAAGGATGATTTAGGATACAGATTAAATAAATAGTATCAATAAGAAAACTCATTGTTTAATAAATTTACGATATTAGATGTACGATTGCTTAAGCTACTGTCCCCAAAATCGTAAATTGTACATTTAAATTTTTATCAAGTTTTCTTAGTTGCACTAGTGTTGGGATTTATGTTATAATTTAGTTTACAGGCAGAGCCTGATAAGATATATTCGACTGAGGTGGAACCTCAGCCGAACCTCAGCCGAGCGGGGAGCTATAAAAAAAGAGACACAGTTTTAACCCGTGCCTCTTTTATTTTAAATGTAAAGATTAAATATTAGTAATGTCCTGAAACTAATGAATACACTATTAATATTACCATTAAAATACCTAATGATAAAAAGATGTATCCCATAGTTTTAACAAATTTAATCCATGATGGAGAAATTTCTTTTGTAACAACTACATTATTAAGTTTTCCTGATTTTTCTAATTCTTCGTATTCTCTTGGTCTGTCAGCTTTATATTCTTCTTCGGGAACATGACCTGTAAATATTACTGTATCCATTGGAAATGCTTCTGGTCGAAGATGAGTATTAAAGAAGTGAATTGTAAAAATAAATCCAACTGCTAATAATGCTTCATCACTATGAATTATTTGAGCAACATTAATTATCCATCCTGGGAAAAATTGTGTAAATAATTCGGGTAACCATAATATAAGTCCTGAGAAACCTATGATAGCTACTCCCCAGAATACTGCTAAATAATCGAACTTTTCCCAATAAGTCCAACGTCCGTAATATGGGCGGGGTCCTTTTCCTAAAAACCATTTTACTGTTCCAATAAAGTCGGTTATATCTTGTTTATTAAACCATAATGAATTTTTACCGAATACAAATTTAATGGGACTTATACGTTGTTTAAACATTGTTTTTATTAAAGAATATAAATGGTATGCAAAATATCCGAATGTTATTACTGCTCCAATTCTATGAACTATTCCTGCTCCATGAACTCCTCCAAATATTTTAGCAATAACTCTTGCCCATTCCATGTGAGCAAATTTTAGAGTCATTCCTGTAAGTGCCAATAATATAAAGCTTAAGATTACGAAAATGTGAGTTGTTCGCTGGCTACTTGTAAACCTTCTAAAATATTTAGCTTCTCCACTGATTTCTACATGATGCTTTTTCTTCTTACGAGCTTCGATTATTGAACGTGGAATCCATAATAATGTATGTAAACCAAAAATTCCAAATACTCCCAAAAGAAGCGATGTCATTCCCCAAAAAGTCCAATACATTGCAGGATTATCATTATGAGTTGCATGTGTAAGATAGTTGGTAAATTCAACATCTATACCCGAGTGGCATTTTGCACAGGTATTATAAATATTCTTAATGCCTACCATAGATTCTGGATTACTAACTTTTAAAATATTATGTGCTCCATGGCAATCTGAACAACGAGCAGCTTTTAAATAACCTAAAACATAAGCTTTTCCGTGATATGTTTCTTTGTAAGTTTCTGCAAGTTTTTTATGACATGAACCGCATTGAAAAGTTACCTCTGACATGAATTTATCTTTATCAATATCTGAAATTGTATGAGCTGTATGACAATTGGCACAAGTAGGATATTTTAAACTTGTGCTATCGCCCTGAGATATAGAGTGGTCGCTTTTTGAATATTCTTCAAATATGCTTTTATGACATTTTGAACATGTAGTTGGAATATTTTCGGGATGAACAGACGACATTGGGTCGGATTCGTGCAAAATATTATGTGATGTATGACAGTCGGTACAAACAGCACTAGCAAGTAAACCTTTGTCGTTTAAGCCTCTTCCGTGAACACTAGCAGAATAATCTTTAAGGGCATCTACTTCCATTAAAGTAGTGTGTTTAACTGCTCTTCCATCTTTTTTGTGGCATTTTCCACAATTTTCGGGAATATTTGCTCGGTAAGTTGGCGATGTATCATCGTAACGTGATTTAATTATATGTTTACCATGACAATCGGTACAAAATGGTGCATCTGCCTTTTTTTCAAGAAATGCTTTTCCGTGTCCACTATTAAAATATTTATCGGCAACTTCGACGTGGCAATTTG
>MENC01000041.1:5589-5852 GCA_001768155.1 Bacteroidetes bacterium GWA2_30_7 | reverse complement strand
TCGCCAATATGACATTTTAAACATAATTTATCAGATACATTTTCGGCAACATCAGCAATGGTTACTTTATGAGGCGGATGGCACTTTGAACATGCTGGAACATCACCGGGTTTGCTTTCCCACAGTTCTTGTTTAATTACCTTTTTGTGTACTTCTTCTATTTTTGCATGACACTTCATGCAGGTTTTTGCAATTTTTTGGGATGAAATTGAGGAATTTGGGCTTGTATGTGGAAGTACTAAATGGTTTTCGTGGCAATCGTT
>MENC01000041.1:0-5583 GCA_001768155.1 Bacteroidetes bacterium GWA2_30_7 | reverse complement strand
TGCTGTTACAATTAAACCTTGTTTAAATAAACCCACACCATGAATACCTTCACTATAATTTTCAACTATATTATGCTCAGTTATATTGTACATTCGTGCAACCGGAGCTCCTTCTTTATGACAATTTCCGCATAGTTTTGGAATGTTCATTTTATAAGTTCTCGACTGAACATTTGAAGATGGTAAAATATCGTGCAATCCATGACATTCTTTACAATCGGGGGCATAAGGTGCGCCTAGCTTGTGAGCTTGTCCGTGTATTCCACCAAAGTAATTATATTGTGCATTTTTATGGCAATCGCCACAGTTTACTACTTGTAATTTTTCGGCATGTGGAAAATCAGCAACAGCAGCATCTTTATGGCACGATGCACAGGTTACGCTTTTATGTACAGATTTAGCTATTATAGATTTTTCGACAAATAATGAAATTGTTTTACCTTCTCGAACCGTACTTAAACTTTTATCCTCATGGCACATTAAACAATCATCGTTTGACTGAGAATAACTTATAATACTATTGAGGGCGAATAGTAAAATAAAAAGTAGTGCAAGATTTAATTTTGAATATTTTTTCATAATACAAAATTTAATATTTTGCAGTAAAATTAATTATTTAAAGCTGCATAAATTGACTGTATAACATGTTTATTAACAGTGTTATAAAATACAGCGAATATAAATTTCTAAATAATAAATAAATGAAAATAGGAAAATAGGATATATTTAAGTATAAATATATAAATATCAAATTGTTTTGATTTATAAATAAGATTATGCAAAAAGGTATTTAATAGTTTTAAATAGTTTTTTTAAAATAAATAATTTGGTTTACGTATTGTTAAACATCTTTACATTGAATATTTAGTGTTTGTAAGAAAACTCCAAAAAACAAAAACCAAATGACAAATAAATTCCAAATTTCAAAATTTCAATTCTCAAAACCGTTTGGATATTAGGTATTTGTTTTTTGAGATTTATTTGAGATTTGATACTTGTAATTTGTTATTTTTATAAAAAAGATGTTTTCTTAGTAACACTATTTATCAATATTATTAGCTTATTTTGGTTTTCTTTAAGCATTTAAAACTAAAATGAATTAATTGTTAATTGATTAATGATTTTCAGTTAAATTTGCAACAATAATGGATACTGCTTTTAGTAATAAAATTAATGATTTAGTAAACTGGTCGAGGTTAGCTTTTGAGCATTTTATTAATGAATATTATGCCGATTCACTTACAAACATGAGAAAAAGTGGTGAGGCGGTTTGTAAAATAATTATCTTTTATCAATTCTCAGAAAAAATTTCAAACAATAAAATTGCTCAAAAAAGCTATAACGAACTAATTGAATTAATAATAAAAGAAAAACTTGCTCCACGTAAAGTTATTAATTGGCTCGAAACAATTCAAATTCATGGAAATGCTGCTACTCACGATTCAATTGTTGTGCAAGAACAAGCTTACTACGGTATAATTGCATTACGATTGTTGATTTACTGGATATTTATCGAAAAGCTTAATTCGACTGTTCCAAGTGAATTAAATCAGTTAATTACAAAAATTAAAACGAATATTAAAGATGATACTAAAATTACCATAATTAAAGATGAACGTTATAAATTAATAAAAGAAAAAGAAGAATTAGAAAAAGCTTTAGAAAGTTTAAAAAGTAAAGAAAATATTGAAAAAGAAAAAGTTAATAATCTTTTAACTGAACTTAATATCTCCGAAAATAAAATTAAAGAACTTGATAATGCTCAGGAAAAAATTAAACAACTCGAAAACGAATTAAACATTTACAAATCGAAAATTGACAGCACAAATATTGAAAAAAATGAAAAAGCCGAAACCCAAAAAAGGCATTCAAAAAAAATTATCATAACATTAATAATATTTGTATTAATAATAACTTCAGGTGTTTTTATTTTTAAAAATAAAATCTTTAACTCTAACGATATTTCAACTATTTCAATTGATAGTACAACTGTGCAAAAAACAGATAGTTTCAATTTACTTATACTCCCATTTAATATTTTACAAGACAATCCGAATGTTAAAATAAATTTTGAAGAGGCACTAATAAGTTATATAAGCCAAAAAGCACATAATAATAACCTTCCGCTTAAAATTATTTATAAATCTGAAATAAAACAAAAATCTATTTCAAGCAGCATTGCATTCACAGAAGGACAAAAAGAAAAGGCATTTTTGGTTTTTTATGGCGATTTTTATGAATCAATAAATAACGATAGCTCACAAATAAACTTAAAAGAAATAAATCTTGTAAACGGAAAACAAATTGATACTGAATTTGGAATACAATCGTTTAGCAAGCTTAGCGATAGTTCGGCAATCAGAATAATGCAGATATATGAATTTGCAGTAAATATTTCAATTGCTCAAATTTATATAGATAATAAAAAATATTCAGAAGCACTTGCTTTGATTTATAAATCGAAGCCGATTTTAAGAGTTCAAAAATATAATTACAGTAACTATTTGGCAGCTTGTCATTATTATTTGAAAAATTATGATGCGGCAATTATCGAATTTCAGAAAATAATAAAAGAAGAACCCGATAGCAGTAATTTATATTTTAATCTAGCTGGAGTTTATAGTAGTAAAAATGATTATGAAAAAGCAGAATTTTATTATAGAAAAACATTACAAATTAACCCTAAAGATATTGCAGCACTACTTAATTATTCACTTGCCCTATTGAACTTAGATTCAAATAATATTTATAAATCGAAAGCATTAGTATTAGAAGCAATTAAATACGATAGTACGGTTTCAAATTCATGGTATTTACTTGGGCAACTTGATGATTTATTAAAAGATTATAACTCATCAAAAATTCATTTATTAAAAGCAATAGAGCTTAATCCAAATGATAAAAATGCTAAGTATATGCTTGCTAAATTGCTTTTTACAAAATTTAATGACCCCGAAAATGCAATAAACTATTTAAATCAAATACTTGAAACCGATAGCAATTATTCAAATGCATTATATTTATTGGCAAATATTTATACTACCTCTGAAATAAAAAATCAATCAAAAGCAGAATATTTATTCAAAAAATACGACTCACTTGAGAAAAAAGATACTTACGGAACAAATTATGGATTAGGTGTTGTATCGTATAATAAACAAGATTTTAAAACCGCTTTAACTTATTTGTTAAAAGCATATTCCGAACGAAATAATGAGTCAATGTTGAGTTATTATATTGGTAATTCGTACTATATTTTAAAAGATTTTCGAAGTGCAGAGAAATATTTTCTAAAAGCAAATGAATTAGACAGTTTGAGTTATCAAACCAATTTTAACTTAGGTGATTATTATTACAATGTTGAAAAACCATATAAAAATTTAGATAAAGCTATATATTATTTCGAAAGAGAATTAAAAACATATCCTTACGATACTTTGACTTTGCAATGGTTAGCTTTAATTTATAAAGACAAAAAAAATATCATTAAAACAAAAGAAATTATTAGTAAGCTAAAGGCAATAACTCCTAATAGTCAGTTTGTAAATAAAATGTGTGGGTCTTTAGCCTCATTAGATTTTGATTATGTAAATGCAATAAAATATTATAAAAAATCGCTCGAAGTTGAGCCTGACGAAGATGATGTTATTGCAGAAATAGCAACAATTTTAATGATAATTTCACCCGAAAAAAATTGGCGTGAAGCATTAAAATATGCCAAAAGAGCCGAAGTTTTAAATCCAGATAATTCACACAATAAATATACTCTTGCAATAATTTATATTTTTACAGGAGATTATCAAAAAGCTGCCGAATATTATTACCAATCGGTAGAAATAGACCCCGAAAATAAAGATGTTAATTTAGAAAAACAATTGAAAGATAGGGGATTTTGATGGGGATAATGCTTTGAGGAAAATCGCTTTGTGCCAAATTGTGCATCAGAAAATGTTGTTCTTATCATGTAAATTTGTCTAATAACAAAAAAACGTAAAAATTATGGCACGTATTGCAGGCATTCAAATTGAAAAAGATAGCAAAGGTCGTCTTACCTATGCTCGTTTTAATCTTAAAAACATCCCGAAGCCCTTGAATTTCTGCATAAAGCTGGAGCTACAGATGAAGATGATTTTGATAAAAAATTTGAAGAAGGTTGTAAAAATGGACTTACTCCTGAAGAATTTAGAGCAGAACTTCATGCAATGCTAAAAAGAAAATTTGATGAAAAGAATCGTTTATAATAAAGAAGTTCTACTTTATTAAGATTCTTTAATTGATATTCTTATTGATAAAGAATATTTTTCTTTTTATGACTCTTCTGAAAAATATATTGATAATATACTGGATTACATCAAAGAGAATATTTTTTTTTAATCAAAAATTATTGCACCAAAATATTTTCATCGTTATGGTAAAAATCTGTACTATATTTTTTACAAACCAAATAAGCGTACAACATGGTATATTTTTTTCCAAATAAAAGAAGAAGAAGATAAATAACTTCCTCTCTCAAAATGCAACAAGTGTCCTCGCTGTTGAAAAAAATCATTATCAAATAAATTAAGCTAAGACGTTTACTTCTTTATCTTGAAATCTTCAAAAACAAATCCCACAACACAATTCCAACACTAACCGAAATATTAAACGAATGTTTTGTGCCAAATTGTGGAATTTCTACACAATAATCACTCAAATTAACTGCGTCTTGTTCAACTCCTTTTACTTCGTTGCCGAAAATTAAAGCATATTTTTTATTCATTTCAATTTTAAAATCCTGTAATTCAATGCTATTTTCAGCTTGTTCAATTGATATAATTAAAACATTCTGATTTTTAAGAAACTTAATAGCATCAATTGTTTTCTCAAAATATTTCCAATTAACTGTTTCGGTTGCACCAAGTGCCGTTTTATGAATTTCTTTATTTGGCGGACAAGCTGTAATTCCACATAAATAAATACTCTCAACCCGAAAAGCATCGGCAGTTCTGAATACTGAGCCAATATTATTTAAGCTGCGAATATTATCAAGAATTATAATAACTGGAATTTTTTCTGAACCTTTAAATTCATCTGTCGTTAAGCGATTTAACTCTTCATTTTTAAGTTTTCTATTCATTGTTACTAAAATAAAAAAGACACTAATTTCACAAATTTTCACGAATTAAAATTAGTACAAATTCGTTTAATTTCCCGAATTTATACTGAAACAAGTTCAGAAACTAATCGGGACAAGCTGTGTCTAAAAAAACTTTCTAAATAAATTGACAAAAAAATTTGTTGTCTTTTAAAAAAGAAATACTTTAGTGAAGTCAATTATTAGATACAAAATTATGAATATTCACGAATATCAAGGTAAAGCAATTTTAAAAAAATATGGAGTTTCTGTTCCCGAAGGAATAGTTGCCGATACTCCTGAAGCTGCGGTTAGAGCTGCCAGAACTATAGCCGAAAAAACAGGTACTAATACATGGGCAGTTAAAGCTCAAATACATGCCGGAGGTAGAGGAAAAGGTGGCGGAGTAAAAATCGCAAAATCTTTTGAAGAGGTTGAAAAACACGCAAAAGCAATTTTAGGAATGAACT
>MENC01000040.1:9207-9750 GCA_001768155.1 Bacteroidetes bacterium GWA2_30_7 | reverse complement strand
CATGTAACAATGAAACAATTTAAAATCATATTTCGACACTTCGACTTGCTCAGTGCATCGCAATGCTCAATAACCATCTTAATCACCCTAATCATTTTAATAAAATCAATGGTTCAGACAAATGCCCAAACTTCTTCGGACATTGAGCGTAGCCGAAGTGCCCTTACCATAGATTCTTTAAAACAAGTTATTAAAAACACTCGTTATGACACAACAAAAATATACACTTACTTAATATTGGGGGAAACCATTTATTTGCAACAACCAGACTCAGCACTTGCAGAATGGAAAAAGGCGCAGGCTCTTGCGGAAAAAATCCTTGCTACACAACCGACCAAAGCAATTTCAGATTCAGTAAAAAAGCAATTGGCGCAAGCATTGAATAATATTGGATTTTCATACTTCCACAAAGGAGTCATTCCAACTGCCATTGATTATTTCAATAAAAGCCTTGGAATTAGAACTGCAATGAAAGATAGACATGGCGAAGCAAACTCTTACAATAACATTGGATATATCTATAAAAGTCAGGGTAATATTCCA
>MENC01000040.1:399-9103 GCA_001768155.1 Bacteroidetes bacterium GWA2_30_7 | reverse complement strand
TTGCACAGGAGGCAAAATCAGCTAAAAACATTCAGGCATACGATTCACTGTTAAATCAATTTATGCAATACTATCAAAGTAGTTTGAAAATTCGGGAGGAAATTAATGATATACAAGGATTGGCATATTCGTACAAAAATATTGGTGCTATGTATGATGAGAAAGGAGATATGAAAATGGCTTTGGAATACTACAAAAAAAGCTTGAAAAAATATGAAGAAGTCGGGGACAAGTATGGGTTGGGATTTGTATTGACCAGTATTGGTGGCATTTGCTTAAAATCCAATGATATGATCAGCGCAATAATTCATGCTGAAAAAGCTTACAAAATCAGTAAAGAATTAGGCTTCCCTGAAAATATTGAATATGCTGCTGAATTATTGAAAAAAATAAACGAAAAACAAGGAAATTATAGCAAGACCTACGAGTATTTCAAAGAAGAAATTACCATGCGTGACAGTATAAATAATAAAGAAAATTCTTTAAAAACCCAAAAGCTTCAAGCCAAATTTGAGTACGAAAAAAAAGCTGTTACAGATAGTATTGCTCATAGCAAAGCAATGGAAATAAAAGACCTTCAAGTTGCTAAAATTGAAGAAGAAAAGAAAAAACAGCGAATACTTCTTTTTTCATTCCTTGCGGGTTTTATTATTATACTTGTTTTTTCGGTATTCTTATATCGCTTGTTTGTACAAAAGAAAATAGCAAATGCTATACTTGCACAACAAAAAGAAGAAATCTCAGCACAGCGTGATGAAATAGAAACACAAAGAGATTTGGTAACCCACCAAAAAGACCACATCGAAGAAATTCACAAAGAAACAACCGACAGTATTAACTACGCTAAAAGAATACAAGAAGCTGTCCTCCCTGTAAGCGTTGCAGCTAGAGCAATTATGGGCGACCACTTTGTGCTTTTTAAACCCAAAGACATTGTAAGCGGTGATTTTTACTGGACA
This sequence comes from Bacteroidetes bacterium GWA2_30_7, assembly GCA_001768155.1. Lineage (GTDB taxonomy): Bacteria > Bacteroidota > Bacteroidia > Bacteroidales > GWF2-33-38 > GWA2-31-9. The sequence continues at coordinate 8,144 of MENC01000040.1, read as the reverse complement.
GCACAAATATCAACAATGGGTCATGCCCCATTGTTAGTAGTTGCAGTAGCCGATTGTACAGGGCATGGAGTGCCGGGTGCTTTTATGAGTATGCTTGGAATTAGTTTTTTGAACGAAATTGTTAATAAACAGGAAATTGTAAAAGCAAACGAAATATTAAACCAACTCCGCAAAGAAATAATAAATGCCTTACAACAAAAGGGCGAACAAGGCGAACAAAAGGATGGGATGGATATTTCGTTATGTGTCATTAATACAAATTTAATGGAATGTCAATGGTCAGGAGCAAACAATCCACTTTGGCTCGTTCGCAATAGCGAAAACCTGACAGGTTTTCAAAACCTGTCAGGTTTGGAAGAACTCAAGCCCGACAAACAACCAATTGCTATACATATCGAAATGAAAGATTTTACAAACCACGAAATACAATTATATAAAGGCGACACAATTTATCTTGCAAGTGATGGCTACGAAGACCAATTTGGTGGACCTAAGTACAAAAAATTTATGTCAAAAAAACTGAAACAGTTATTACAAGATAATTGCGACAAACCAATGAACGAACAAAAAAATATATTAGAAACAACCTTTGAAAACTGGAAGGGTGAACACGAACAAATTGACGACGTAACAATACTTGGATTAAAAATATAATTACAATATATACTGCGCTTATCCGTTAAAATACAGACAATTAAATAAAAAAATGCCACCTAAAATCCAACTCCAACACCCACTCGGCAAAAAAGCCATTAGCATGGAAAAAGACAAATATGAAACCTTAAAGAACGCTGTTTTGAATTTTCTTATGGCTAAAGGCGAATCAACACATACCGAAATTTTACAATCAATAACCGAAGATTTTAAAAAGAACAAAGTTAAATTTGCAGGCTCTGTTGAATGGCATTTAGAATGGATTAAACTTGACATGGAAGCAAAAAAAGAAATTAAACGAATCGGGAAATCGCCAATAAAATTTACAATGTTATAACAAACAAATAATCAGAGTAATAAAAAAATCAAATAAATCTGCGATTCTGACAATTAGTAAAATGCCAACCCTAAAAATAGACAATACAGAAATCTCCGTTCCCGAAGGAACAACCATTCTGAAAGCAGCAGAACAGGCTGGTTTTCATATTCCTGTAATGTGTTACAACGAAAATGTACTGAATCATGCTTCATGTATGGTTTGTGCAGTAAAAAATAATTTAACAGGTGAATTTATTCCGTCTTGCGAAGCAAAAGTTATTGATGGAATGGATATATCGTGTGAAACGCCTGAAGTTAAAACTTTCAGAAAAGATGCTCTCGAATTGCTTCTTTCCGACCATGTTGGCGATTGTGAAGCTCCTTGCAGGGTTAGCTGTCCGTCAAATTTGGATATTCCACAAATGAACAGACTTATTGCTGATGGAAAATTTACTGAAGCCCTGAAAGTTGTAAGAGAAGAAGTTGCACTTCCATTAATACTTGGACATATTTGTTCTGCTACTTGCGAAAATGCTTGTCGAAGAAAGCAGGCTGGCGGAGCGATTTCAATTTGTCAGTTACAAAAATTTACAGCTTTAGAAGATTTAAAAAAAGAGCAAAATTATTTTCCTGAAAAAAAGCCTCAAACCGGAAAAACAATTGCAATAATAGGTGCCGGAATCGCCGGATTATCTACAGCTTATCATTTATTAAAAGATGGACATAAATGTATAATTTTCGATAAAAACGAATTTGCAGGCGGCTCACTTTTAGATGTTTCCGAAAACGAATTACCTCGAAACATTTTAAATTCAGAAATTGACATTTTAAAACAATTTGGTGCAGAATTTCGATTGAATAGCGAAGTGAGTTATAATTTACTTCAAAAAGACTTCAACACTGTAATAATTTCAACTGGAAGCAACAGTAATATACAATCTCTTGACATTGATAACGAAACATTTCAAACAAATATTAAAGGAGTTTTTGCATGTGGAAGCGTAATTAAACCTATTAAAATGGCTGTAAAAGCAATGGTGCAGGGAAAAACTGTAGCACATTCTGTAAACGCCTATTTATCAGGCAATAAATATAATTTTCATAAACAATTCAATTCAAGATTTGGAAAACTATCTGAAATTGAAGTTATTGAATATTTAAAAGAATCTGTTGAAGGTAATAGGTTAAATCCAAAACAAGGAAATTTATTGGGCTTTACCGCAGAAGAAGCAATTACAGAGGCAAAAAGATGTATGCGTTGCGACTGTCGGAAATCGAAAAGTTGTAAACTCCGAAATCTATCTGATTTTTATAATGCAAAACAACAAACATTCAATTTTGGTGAAAGAAAAACGATTAGAAAATTATTTCAACAAAATGTTTTGGTTTATGAACTGGAAAAGTGCATCAAATGCGGGCTGTGTATAAAAGTTGCTTCAAAAAATCCTAAATTGGCTGGATTTGCCTATATTGGGCGTGGGTTTGACATTAAAATTGATACTCCTTTTAATAAATCACTCGAAGAAGCTATTTCGACATCGGCAAAAGAATGTATTAATACTTGTCCTACAGGTGCGTTGGCTGATTACAATGGCGAAAATTAAACGATTAAAAAAATAATATGAGTTATATTAAAAAATTCGGCAGTATTTTAAAGAACTATATCCCTGCTTTTCAATGGCTTTCGGGATATAATTTAAAAGTATTTGGTAACGATACTGTTGCAGGAATTACCTTGGCTGCCTATGCAATTCCTGTTTCTTTAGCCTATGCTACTTTAGCTGGATTGCCTCCTCAATATGGCGTTTACGGATATCTCATTGGTGGTGTATTTTATGCATTATTAGGTACAGGAAAGCAACTGGCAATTGGACCAACTTCGGCAATTTCAATGCTTATTGGTGTTTCACTTGCGGGGCTTTCAAAAGGAGATACTCAACGCTGGGTTGATATTGCATCATTAACAGCATTAGTTTTTGCTATAATGAGTATTTTGGCTTATTTGCTTCGATTAAGCAGCATAATAAATTTTATTAGCGAAACAGTTTTATTAGGATTTAAAGCCGGTGCTGCTATTACAATTGGTTTAACACAATTTCCAAAATTGTTTGGAGTAGAAGGTGGTGGCGAAAATTTTTTCAACCGCTTAACAACATTATTTAGTCAAATACCAGATACTAATATTGCAGTCTTAATTTTTGGTATTGTTGCAATTGCACTGATTATTGTTGGCGAAAAATTATTACCTGGCAAGCCGGTAACCATAATTGTTGTCGCATTATCAATTATTATTATAACTATTTCACCACTAGGCACATTTGGATTTAGTACAGTTGGCATTGTGCCTTCAGGATTACCGAAATTACATTTTCCAATATTTACATTACAAGAGTTTAAAAATGTTCTTCCACTTGCATTTGCATGTTTTCTTCTAGCATATATTGAAAGTGTATCGGCAGCAAAATCACTGGCACAAAAAAATAATTACGAAATTGATGCTCGTCAAGAATTACTTGCACTTGGTATTACAAACTTTGCAATTTCGTTAGGACATGGTTATCCGGTAAGTGGAGGATTATCACAATCTGTTGTTAACGAAAAAGCTGGTGCAAAAACTCCGTTATCTCTTGTTATTGCTTCTGTAAGCATAGCTATTTGTCTTTTGTTTTTAACAAGCTTGCTTAAAAATTTGCCTACAGTAATACTTGCAGCAATAGTTCTTGTTGCTATAAAAGGTTTAGTTGATATAAAAGAACTTAATCGTTTACGAAAATGTAATCGTTTCGATTTTATAATTGCAATGATAGCACTTGTGAGCGTTATAATTTTTGGCATACTACAAGGAGTAATTATAGCAGCATTAGCATCATTAATATTAATTATAAGAACTGTGTCAACACCACATATTGCTTTTCTTGGAAGAATACCCGGAACAAACAGATATACAGACATAAAGCGTCATCCCGATAATGAAGTTTTGCCTGGAGTACTTTTGTTTAGAGTTGAATCTGCACTATTGTATTTTAATGTTGCGAATGTTTACCATATTGTTTGGAATAAGGTTTTGGAATCAGGCACATCGTTAAAAGTTGTAATTTTTGATTTAAGTACTTCTGCCTATATTGATTCGAGTGGAGCCAGATTAATAAAACGTTTATATATTAACTTAGAAGCAAAAGGGATAATCCTAAGAGTAGCAGAAGCTCATTCGGAGGTTCGAGATATTTTACGATTCGAAGATATTGAACATCTTTTGGGGCATGTCAGCAGAAGAGATGCAGTGCATGATGTTGTTTTGCATACTTTGTGTGAATACGAAAATAAAGAAAAAGTTAAGGATTAGTCAATAGACATCTTTCCAAATTAATATTTGGATAACCCCGACCTTTAGGTCGGGGAAAAAGAATATGCAAAAAAGGGCTTTAGCCATGAATTTTATTAATAATAAGAAGTTATTGCGATGATAAACAAAAATTATGAACAAAAGGCATGGCTAAAGCCAAGAATGCTTTCTATTTCATCAATCCCCGACCTAAAGGTCAGGGTTAATAATCCTTATTATTAATTTGGAAAGATGTCTAATATTTTCGAAGGCATTTTTTTTAAAACGCTATTCAATTAGAACAAAATAACTGATAACGGGTCTAAAAAATTGAAATAATTTTACGAATCGTACGACCACTTTACATAAATAGAACCCCAAGTAAAACCGCCTTCAAAAGCTGATAAAATAAGATTATCTCCTTTTTTGAGTTGTTTCTCCTGACTTCGACAATGCGTCACTCTAAAATTTTTAAATCTGTTAAAATATTTTTTTCGATACAATAACTTTGTTATTTATACTAAGACAAATTATATAAACGCTTTCTTTTGCTTGTGGAATTATTTTTTCAATATAAACTCCTTTATTCTTTTTAAAATAAATCACTTCTTGAATAAGTTTACCAAATAAATTAAATATTTTTATCGAAATATCTGAATTATAATCCAAGCTATATTTTACATATCGAAAATTACCATCTTTAATAACTTCTAAAATATTATTATTAATTGATTTATAAGAACTTGAGGTTTCTATTTGCTTAATTATTGTAAAAGAATCTATTTGTTCATTATTTATATTAATAAATTTAAACACAATGCTATCTGAATAAGCATTAATAAGTTGTGCTCCATAGTTTGCATTATATCTAACTATGCTTCCTTCAATTGGCGTATTAAAGTTATATAAATTAGCTCCACCGGCACCATTAATAAAATATGGGAAATTATTTTTCATAATCCGTTCATATACATGGTCGTGTCCAGCAAAAACTGCCGTAGCGCCCCATTCTTGAAAGGGCCAGTCCATCCAAGAATTATTTCCATGTATAGATGATGAATAGGGTGAATGGTGAAAACAAATAATTTTCCATTGTTCGGTTGCAACTAACAAATTATTTTGCAACCATTGTGCTTGAATTGATTGTAAATCTGTTCCATCAATTTCGTTAGGATTGCTGTTAATTAAATAAAAATGTACATTTCCATTAACAAAATCATAATATCTTTCATTACCCGGCAATGTAAAATAACTTAAATATTCATCAAGTCCATTACCAATTAAGTCGTGATTTCCTAAAGTTGGAAAAAACCTGTTTACAGTATCTCCATCGCCAAAATTTCCGATATATGGATAAATATAATTATGAAAAAACATTCCTACTTGTTCATCTACTGTGCCTTGTGTTAAGTCGAAGTTATCGCCACTTGTTACAATTAATTCAGGATTCCATGAGTCAATTAATGCAGACACTTGCTGTGTTGCAGTTGTTGCACCCCTTTGGTCGCCTATAAAAGCAAATTTTTGGGAATAAGCCTCACAAATAAAAATTAAAAATAAAGAAACAATTATGATTTTCATGATAATATCCTAAGTACATGTAAAATATTAAAATAAGCTCAAAGAACTAAGTTTCAAATCCCAAAATACAAGGATTAAGCCTACTTTGAGTAGTCTATTTCTTAACGAATACTAAATTGAATCGTACGACCACTTTACATAAATTGAACCCCAAGTAAAACCGCCTCCAAAAGCTGATAAAATAAGATTATCTCCTTTTTTGAGTTGTTTCTCGTAATCCCATAAGCAAATAGGAATTGTACCAGAAGTAGTATTTCCGTATTTTTCAATATTTATCATTACTTTTTCTGCCGGCAATCCCATTCTTTTACCTGTAGCGTCAATAATTCTTAAATTTGCTTGATGTGGAACCAACCAAGCTATATCTTCAGACTTGAGATTGTTTTTTTCCATTAATTCAACAGAAACATCAGCCATTTTAGATACTGCAAATTTAAATACTGCTTGACCTTCTTGATAAATGAAGTGTTCTTTTGCATCAACTGTTTCGTGTGATGCCGGTTTTATTGAACCTCCGGCTTTCTGATGTAAATGCTTTCTGCCAGAGCCATCTACTCTGCATATATAATCAATTATTCCGGTTCCGTCAGTTGTTGGTTCAAGTAATACTACTCCTGAACCATCGCCAAAAATTGGGCAAGTATTTCGGTCGGTATAATCAACTATAGATGACATTTTATCTGCTCCTACAACTAGTATTTTTTTATATCTACCAGTCTCAATATATTGAGATGCAGTTACTAATGAGTAAATAAATCCCGAACATGCTGCTCCAATATCGAAACTAAAAGCATTTTTAATTCCAACTTTATCGCAAATTATATTTGCTGTAGCAGGAAATTGCATATCTGGAGTAACTGTGGCACAAATAACTAAGTCGATATCTTCGGGTGATAAATTAAGTTTTTTGAATAATTTTTTTACAGCTTCTACAGCCATATCAGAGGTACCAAGTCCTTCACCTTTTTGAATTCTTCGTTCTTTTATACCAATGCGAGTCATTATCCATTCGTCTGATGTATCAACCATTTTGCTAAGTTCCTCGTTGGTAAGTATATATTCTGGCAAATATGCCTCAACTCCTGTTATAGCAGCAGTAATCTTGCTCATTCTTATTTATTTAAATGCTTCTTTTATTTTTTCAACCATTCTTGATTCGATAATGGATTTTGTGTGATGAATCATATTTTTAATAGCATATTCGCTAGATATTCCATGACCTATCATAACATTAGAGTTTATTCCTAAAACCGGAGTGCCTCCATAATCTTCAAAATTCAATTTTTTGATATAATCATCTTCAACATTTCTTTTTTTAAGTAATGTGTAAAACGATTCTACGTTTTTAAGAATTACGTTACCTGTAAAGCCATCAGTTATTATAACATCACATTTTTCTTCACTGAAAACATCGTTTCCTTCAACATTTCCAATGAAATTAAAATCTTTTGTGTCTTTCATCAATTCGTGAGTTGTTCTGGTAGCTAGATTTCCTTTTTCTTCTTCCTCGCCAATATTCATTAAGCCTACTTTTGGATTTTCAATACCAAATACATTTTGTGCATAAATTGATGATAAAATTGCATATTGATATAGTACATCTGGTTTGCAATCTACATTTATTCCTACATCGGCGAGAATCATGTATTTCCCATTTGGTCTTGGATACGCTGCAGCAATTGTTGGGCGAATAATTCCGGGTATTGATTTTACAGTGTACATAGCTCCCACAAGCATTGCCCCTGTGCTTCCGGCACTTGCAAAACCATCTATTTCGCCTGCTGATAATAGTTTGAAACCTCGGGCAATACTCGAATTTGGTTTTAGCTGAAATGCTTTTGCAGGGTGTTCGCCCATACCAATTACATCT
>MENC01000040.1:0-317 GCA_001768155.1 Bacteroidetes bacterium GWA2_30_7 | reverse complement strand
ATACTATTTCGGCAGCATCTTTAATCTCGTTTTTAGCGAGAACTGCACCAATTGACGTTACAACGGGTGCATAATCACCACCCATTATATCAACTCCTATTTTCATCTGTTAAAAATTTGTTTATCAGCTAGATGTAACTTGCAATATTTAATTATACTCTTTAGTGAGAGAAATTTCGTAGCACGGTTCATCTTTTTGAAAAAATAAACTTATGCGGTTACTTTCTTCTCAATAGCTAATTTACCCTTATAGAATCCACATTCTGGGCAAACTCTATGATATACAACTGCTGTTCCGCAATTTGAACATGATGATA
>MENC01000039.1 GCA_001768155.1 Bacteroidetes bacterium GWA2_30_7 | reverse complement strand
AATGAGCAAACAACTATCATCAGCCGAATAAGATACAATAGAAGCCTTGTTATAAGATGACAGTAAACTATCATTTACAACTACTTTATTTATTAGGTATAATGTGATAGTCCCTAAATCCTTTGAAAAACTTGAAGAAAATCTTAAAGAACTTGGGTCATATTCATTTGGAAAATGATTTACATATTCTGACAAAAAAGAAGCTTTACATTTTTTATATTTATCTGAGGCATTTTTAATAAATGATTTAGAGCTAAATTCTTCTTTGTATCCTTTATTTTCATTAGAACTACAGCAATAAAAAAATAAGACGCAATTGAAACAAACGGTTAATAATACAAATAATTGTCTCATTATTTAGTAGTTATTTTGCGGGTACTATGCTTTTGTGGTCGGCACTTAATTCTAATGCTACCATGTCAACATCTTTGTAGTTAAAGGCTCCTATCGACATTAGTTTATTGTAATACAATAGGGTGTTCCGTCAGGGAACACCTTACTCAGACAAAGTAACCAACCACTTTTCATTTTAAAAGCGAAACCCACGTGTCATATAACTTTAATAATCCGTCATTTTCTGCTGTACCTCTTAATACTTTTCCTGCTAAAACCTCCATTATTGCACGTGGATTAAGGTCAACTTTTTTGCCTTGTTTTATTAAAATGGGTTGAGCATAATCAATATAATTTTTTGAAAATGTCCTAAAACCCCATTCAAGCCCATCAATATTTTTTTTAATTGTTTCGCCAAAATAAAGACCTGTATCAAAACAGAAAGAAACTGTTTCCTCGTCTATTACTTTTTCCGGAATGGGAACAATGCCTTTATATTTTTCCTGTAATTTACTTATTTCCTGTTGCTTTTCTTCTTTGGTAATGGGTCGGTACTTTACAACATTCTTAAAATATCCGAATAAACCCACAAGTGATTCTCTCGAATAATCACAAACCCAAATATCGTCAGACTCTTCCTGAACATACTCACATAAAATAGTAAGTCTTTTTTCTTTAATAGAAATAAACCAATCAAAATAGCTTTTTGCCTCTTTTTTATCCATCTCAAAAAAAGACTTATACAGTTCATTTGGAACCTTCAATATTGGGTATCTTTCCTTTAAAATCATTCTAAAATATAATATTGACGTTTATATTAGCAACTCGTAAAGCATCCCTCAAGGCAGGAGTCGGGCCTATCTTCCCTGTTATTGGGCTTTTGGAAAAGATACTTTTGGAACACTACCTACCCATTTATCTAATAATTATTCAATTACTTTCAAGAAAAAACCTCTATATGCGTTTTCTGGTAATGAAAGCTTCCATTTTGTATTACAATACTTACATTCATAGAGATAATAATGTTCTTCTCCTTTTTCTTTTACTCCAAAACCTATTCCTAATATTTTTATCAAAGGTTTGTCGTTTGTCCCAGAAAAATAACATAATTCTTTTAAAGTATTATTGTTTAGTTTATCCTTTATGTCATGACTTAATTTATCAAATTCTTTTTGATTTTCAAATTTTTCATATTCTGAGGAAAAACAATTGGAGCACATATTCTATTTAAATTTAGTTGGCATTTTAGTATATAATTGAAGCCATGAGCCAGGAAACATTCCTCTTTGATATCCAGACAACCCAATATTTACAACAGAACCTTTTGGAATAGTCGCATTGATTACTGGACCAAGTTCGGTTTGGAACTTAGTTGTAATCTGAAGCATATTTCTACCAAAAAAGTTACTACTCAAAAATGATTTCGGAGCTATTGTAGAGTACTGAAATGTTCCGTATCCTAAACTCTTTTCGCTTGCAATAAAACTAACATTTAAATCATTTTTTAGAGTCAATGAAAAACTACCAAGTAAAAAACCATTTTTAGTAGTCATTGCTGCTAATGCTTCTGGAGCAGCTATGGAAGTAATAGAAGCTCCCATAAAATTTCCAAAACCAAAACCTGCCTGATATTCCTTGCTCATACCTGAGTTATCAGTACTTGAAAACCAATTTAATGGATTTACACCATTTAATATACCCATACCAACACCCATATTAAAATTTGGTGTTTGGGTAATTTCTTTATTTTGTAAATTAAATGTATAATCGTTCAGAAATCCTTTTGTTATTTCTCCCTTATATGGAATTGGCGATATTGTATTTTTATTAATAGTTTCATCTGGATTATTATCAGCACTTAGACCAGTTTTTGCGCTAAATTCATCAAGAGTCTTAGTACTCCATGGCCCCTCTGATGTAGCAGTTGTTTTTCCATCAGTAGAAGACATTTTCCATTTTTCTAAACCTTCAATATCAATAGAACGTATTACATCATTCTCAGCAAAAGCATAAGTACTATTCCAAGGATATTTACTTGCAAGAGGGTCAACACTCCAGAATCTTCCTGTTAATGGGTCATATTCTCTAAATTTGAAAGTATAATTTGTTCCAGTTAAGCCTCTTATTTCATCATCCTTTTCAACACCATTAAACCCGAAACGATACTGTTCGCCCACGTATTCTCTGCCTGGCATTTGCATCCCGAAAGGATAATAATCATTGACGCAAATTAGCTGAGCATCTGCATGGTCAAAAACATTGTCGTCATCATCATCAATTGGTTTTCTTATATCTTTTACCACAACTCTTACATTCCCCAAATGGTCTTTTAATTCGTATTTTTTCTGCCCTATTTTGCGGGTAAATATTTCTTCATTGCCGGTTCCTGTTAATCGGAATATTTGCCCGGGTAATGAACCTGCAAGTATATTTCCTGCTATAGCTGGATTTAATAAACCTTCTGGTGTATTGGTTAAATCATTGTTTAAAACATTTACGTTCGTTTCATTATCGTGCCCGGGTATATAAATTTTAAAGTTTTTGCTTCGTCTTACATCGCCTTTTTCGGATATATTTTCTGATTGAACCGGAACACTTCCGTTTGTATTATCAACATACCAGGTTTGTTTATCTTTTCCGTTTAATTCTATTGTTGAATGTTGGTTAAACATGAAGTTAGTAGGATTTACAGACTGATAATTAACAAAATCGGCACTTGCCTTACCGTGCGAACCGCCTATGGTATGGATGTGCATCAGCATTTTATTTATAATTCTTTTTTTCAAAGAACTTATTTTTTTATTTTTTGCTTTTTGAAAAACTCCATTTGGAACATTACCCTTTTGAAACACTACCGAATACTACACTTTTTATTTTTTAGAATTATAATTAATTAAAACATTTTCAGGTTTATCTAATTCTATAAAAATAGTAATACTGTCTTTTAATTCATAAGAATATGCTACAAATATTAATTGTTTTTTGTTAGTTTTTACAAATAATATTTTATCTGTTTGCAAATTAAATGTTTTAAGTTTTATATAATTATAATAGCTTTCTGGAACATTAACATCTAATTTAAAATCCTTATAAATTGAATTTAAAAAAAAATTACCACTAATAAACTTCAAATCATTGTTTGAATTAATTGCAACTAGAAAATAACAATCATTGTTGAAATATGGAAAATCCTTGTCAATTATAATTGAATCATTGAAATATCTATCGTACTTTTTATAAATAGAATATAATATAAAAGATGTATCTGGATAAAGTAATTTGGACTGTTTTATCTGCAAATCTAATTTGTAACCAAAATCAGGTAATACATTTAAAAAACTATTATAAGGTTTTAAATACTTGTCTGATAAATCATTTTCAACAATAGGTGAAGTTTTTAAACGATAAATAAATATATTTTTGGCAACATTATTTTCTATATAGCTGTACAATAATGTAGAATCGGGTCGATAAATACTTGCATACAATAAAGAATTATAAAAAATAATAATAACTATAAAAAAAGACAGTTTCATTTAAATTAATAATTTGTTTCTAATTCTTTTTCAGCGGCTTCAGCAGCTTTCCCACTTGGATTATTTGTATCATGCCCTTTCCCTTTAGATGTATTTGGGTCACCTAAGTTTCCACTTTTCCAGATCCATGCTTTTACAGTATTAAATATTGCAAAATTTGTATGACCAAATTCATGAGCTAAGGATTTCGCCATAGATTTTTTATTTACATTTAACGGATCAATAATAATGTTTGCAATTACACCATTTGCATCCTTATGTAACTTAATAGCATTCGAAGCTTCTTCATCACTTAATGTTTTTTCAAAGGATGTGTTTTCTAAAGCTTTATAATAATTTTCTGTATTCCCACCTGACTCGTCCCATAACTTTGTTCTAATATCTTCTTGTTCATCAGGAGACATCTTGCCACTTACTTGTGCATCTAAAGGATTGCCTGAATTATCATATGTAGTATTAGTAATACCTAATTTCCCTGACGTTTCAAAACTATAATTTGAGACTCCTAATTCTATACGACCCGTTGGAGTTGTAGTAGCACCATAATAACTTTCAGGATTAAGTTTCCCTATTGATACATTTATTTTTTCAGGTAATGCATGTAATGTGTTGTATAATTCTGGATTTGTTCTTTTTACAACACTTATTGCAGCATCTACTTTCTTCCATGCAGCAGTGCCAGGTTCTTCAGAATTCACAATCTCTTTTCCATCCGGGTCTAAAAATTTAATTGGATTATTAGCTACATAAGAATATGGGGACAAGGAAGGGTATTTACTTGCTTTACTATCTAATTTTGATGTTCTACCTATCCTTGTATCTAACCATCTATCGCCCATATCCACATGAGCTCCGGTAACTCCTGTTACTTCGTCTATTTTTTCATGTCCACCATATCCGAATCTATACTCAGTTGCGTTATATTTTCGACTCGGCATAATCATTCCGCCTGGATAAAATTCTTGATAGCTAATTATTTGTGCCTCTGCTGATTCAAAGGATAAATCATTGTCTGCATCTATTGGTTTTTTTACATCCGAAACGGTTATTATACTTGACTGTAGATGGTCCTTAATTTCGTATTTTTTCTGCCCTATTTTTCGGGTAAATATTTCTTCATTGCCGGTGCCTCTTAGTCGGAATATCTGTCCGGGTAATGAACCTGCTAATATATTTCCTGCTATTGTGAGCAAAGGTTCTTGTGATTGTGAACTTACTGTTGTTCCATCGGTATTTAATGCATTTACGTATGTTTCGTTGTCGTGTCCAGGTATATAAACTTTCAGGTTTTTGCTTCTTCTTACATCGCCTTTTTCGTGTAATCCGTTTATTTGCTCGGCTGTTGTGTTTATTACATTATCAACATACCATGTTTGCTTATCGGTGCCGTTTAATTCTATGGTTGAATGTTGGTTAAACAAATAATCTGTTGAGTTTGATGTAATGTTTGTAAAATCAGCACTTGCCTTACCGTGCGAACCGCCTATGGTGTTTATATGCATCAGCTTTTTATTTAAAATTCATTCTTTCAAAGAACTTTTTTTCAGTATTTTATTTTTTGCTTTTTGAAAAGCTCCATTTTGAACACGCCAAGTTGTTGTCTGGTGTTTCGCTTTAATAACAGTTCTGAGATTAGTCAGGTTTTGTTCGTATGCATGGTATACCAAAAATAAATGCCGTGTCTAAATTCTGAGAAAAATATAAAACCCTTTTATTCTTAAAATCAAAGGCTGAATAAATAAAAAGGCTATCAAATACCGATGATGAAACATCTAACGAATACTCTATTTTATCGTTCTTTGTTTCCCATTTCCCTTTTATTGACTTTTCTTTTGATGTCCATGTAGTTTCTGCTTCTTCGTTTTCAAAAGAAGTCATCGTTTTTAATGATAATTCTAGTTTCCCGGTTGAATGTAAATACAAAGAAAATTCATTGAAACCACCTGTAGTTTCATCTGTGTTTTTATAATACATGTCTTTTAAATCTTGCTTACATGAAAAAAAACATATCGAAAAAATCAAAAGAAAAAATCTCATATTATTTATCAGTATTGGCCAATACAGGTTTGTAAATTAGATAAAACTTTGTAGTAGTGGGTAAACTATATTGAGGATCCCAAATGTTATTGGTTGCTCTTGGTGCACCAACGTTATTTATTTTACCCTCCTTATTTAAAGTAAACGCATGTCCGCTCCAGCCACCAGCAATAAAACTCCCTGATTTTGCTTCCTTCTGTGCTTCTTGTAGTGTTAAAGATTTAAAATCCGAAGACTTAAGACTGTTATAAATTGCAGTAGCTCCACCTTGAAACGCATCAAGGTTTAATGTAATACCCGTTTCTTTTAAACCTGAAGCAATAGAAGTCGCAATAAACCTTGTTCCATAGTTACAATATGTCGTCCAGCCTCCTGAAGAATTTTTTGTTGATTTAAAAGTTTCACGAGTATAATCTTGAGAATAATCTTGAACGGACTGAATATTAACTTCATCTTTCCCTTTTTGTTCTTTATCATATCCAGTAAATTTAAAATATTCATTGCTCCAACTATCTCCAGTAAGTTGAAAAGTCGCATTAGAACCGTCATCAATACGTTTTAACAATTTCCCTTCTTTATCCTTAAAGTCCGTGAGTACATTTCCCAAAATATCAGTATTCAGAACCGGATTATTTCCCATACTCACAAATGGAGACTCCCATGGCGTAAGGGAAGTTTCAGGGTCGGTTTGCCACCAACGACCAATACGTGTATCAAGTTCACGGAAAAAGGTTGTATAATGCGAACCTGTAACACCTGTAATTTCATCGTCTTTTTCGCTACCTGCATTATATCCAAAACGATATGTATTATTGTTAATTGTTCGACCAGGCATAGGTTGACCGCCTGGGTAAAATTCTTGATAGCTAATTATTTGTGCCTCTGCTGATTCAAAGTTTCCATCATTTTCAATATCTATTGGTTTTTTTACATCAGAAACGGTTATTATACTTGACTGTAGATGGTCCTTAATTTCGTATTTTTTCTGCCCTATTTTTCGGGTAAATATTTCTTCATTGCCTGTGCCTGTTAAACGGAATATTTGTCCGGGTAATGAACCTGCTAATATATTTCCTAATATATCTGGATTTAATAAACCTTCGGGTGTATTGGTTAAATCATTGTTTAAAACATTTACTGTTGTTTCATTATCATGCCCGGGTATATAAATTTTAAAGTTTTTGCTTCTCCTCACATCGCCTTTTTCGGATATATTTTCTGATTGAACAGGAACGCTTCCGTTAGTATTATCAACATACCATGTTTGTTTATCTTTTCCGTTTAATTCTATTGTTGAATGTTGGTTAAACATAAAGTTAGCAGGATTTACAGACTGATAATTAATAAAATCGGCACTTGCCTTACCGTGCGAACCGCCTATGGTGTTTATGTGCATCAGCATTTTATTTATAATTCATTATTTCAAAGAGCTTATTTTCAATATTTTATTCTTTCTGCTTTTTGAAAAGCTACTTTTGGAACAGTACCGATATTAATCTCCAAAAAAGACAATAAGAACAATAACATAAACTATAAGCACTATGCAGTTAAAATAGAATAACTTGCAAAATAAAGATATTTTATTTCCTAGTTTTATTAAATAAACCGTAGATTCTAATTTATAGAGCCTTTTAAATGTTGGAAATACTAAAACAATATGTTCATTAAAAAAAACATTTTTACTAGTATCTAAGTAACTTAAATACTTTTTAAACTTATCAGGATAAATTATTTTAAGATATTCAAAATGATAATTTGCTTTTAGAAGAATTAAAACAAATGGGCTTAACATTAAAAGACCAGTTATAATAATAATAGAATATCCAGCAATACTCATAATTAATTTTTAGCTTTAATTAGTCGTATTACACCGGAATTTTCTATTGCTTTTGAGCCACCTAATAAAAATGGTGAAATTGAAACTCCAATACCTTTCGAAGTATAACTATTACCTGTACCTGTAAATAAGCTATTTTGTGAATTTGCATTACCGCCAGATGACATATCAAGACCAATTAATGGAATACCAGCCGAACCACTCGTACTTCCTCCTAAACCAGATAAATCCTTGATGTTAAAATCACTATTATAAGATGTATTACCAATGAATTCTAATCCAATTGAACCATCTCCACCAACTCCACCACCAACTCCACCATACAAACCAACATTCCCTTTAGAATCCCATGCAATACCTCCAGACATTGTAAATGTACTACCAATTCCACCTGTAATTCTTACACCAACTTGATTAACGGAATACTGATTCGCACCACCTACCCCTAAATTACTAATATTACCTTGTTCATCTTTATTATACCATAATGCCTGCCCTTCTTTCATGTATTTACTTGCCAAATCAATTGTCGTTTTCTTTTCTGTATTAATATTAAATAATGGACCTTTATCAAGTTTATTTACATCATTCTTAAAATCATCAATTTTGTTATTCGCTACTGTTACAGTAGCATCAGAACCGTCTTTAGTTTCATGTAATAAATTACCTTTTTCATCTTTAAATTTCGTAATCACGTTTCCCAATGGGTCATTATACAAAATCGGATTATTATCCATAGAAGTATAAGGGCTTTGCCAAGCTTGAAAAACTGGGTCGGGTGTCCATGGTCTTCCAGTGCGTGTGTCAAATTCTCTAAAGTAAGTTGTAAAATGAGAGCCTGTAACTCCAGTAATTTCATCGTCTTTTTCGCTACCGGCATTATATCCGAAACGATATGTATTATTGTTAATTGTTCGACCAGGCATAGGTTGACCACCGGGATAAAATTCTTGATAGCTAATTATTTGTGCCTCTGCTGATTCAAAGTTTCCATCGCTTTCAATATCTATCGGTTTTTTTACATCCGAAACGGTTATTATACTTGACTGTAGATGGTCCTTAATTTCATATTTTTTCTGCCCTATTTTGCGGGTAAATATTTCTTCATTGCCTGTGCCTGTTAAACGGAATATTTGTCCGGGTAATGAGCCTGCAAGTATATTTCCTAATATATCTGGATTTAATAAACCTTCGGGTGTATTGGTTAAATCATTGTTTAAAACATTTACCGTTGTTTCATTATCATGCCCGGGTATATAAATTTTAAAGTTTTTGCTTCTTCTTACATCGCCTTTTTCAGTTAAATTTGCTAACTGGTTAGGAATATTTCCGTTTGAATTATCGAAATACCATGTTTGTTTATCTGTACCTTGTAACTCTATTGTGGAATGTTGATTAAACATGAAATTAGAAGAACTCATAGACTGATACTTAATAAAATCGGCACTTGCCTTACCGTGCGAACCGCCTATGGTGTTTATGTGCATTACTGTTGCGGGTACTATGCTTTTGTGTTCGGCTGTTAATTCTAATGCTACCATGTCAACATCTTTGTAATTGAATCCGCCT
>MENC01000038.1 GCA_001768155.1 Bacteroidetes bacterium GWA2_30_7 | reverse complement strand
AATAAGGTAACGCCTTGGTTTGCTTTTCACTCGAATTGCGATAGCATAATCCTAATTTAAAGTTTGCATTTGCATTTTCGACATCGTCTTTGAGAATTTTTAACCAAACAATCAGAGCTTGACCAAAGTTTTCGTTTCCAAGAAGTTTGTTTCCTTCAGCAAATTGTGCTTCGTTTTCAGCAGGAGGGGCTTGCTGAGTGTATGTATTAATTGATATCAACGATAAAATTGATGCTAAGATTAAATAATTTAGTGCTTTCATATATTTTATTTTATTCGATTAATTTAATTTTTTTACTCATTACAAATGCTTATAATAAATGGTTCGGGATTGCAAATCCCGTACAGCCACTTCGAAGCTCTTTCGGATTTGCAATCCGAAAGATATTATTATAAGGATTTGCAATCCGTTTTTTCATATCTTTTCTAACTTTAATAATCCTATTCCCCCTGCATAATCAATAGCTGAACTATATTTATAAAATTCAGGACTTGCCACTATTTCGGCTTTAACAGGATTATTATGAATGTAATCAACTTTTTGTTTAAGAAATTCTACTGTATGAATTTCTTTTGGCTCATTTCCTTCTTGCCAAAATTTGAAATCCTTTATCTTTTTATCATTTTTACCTGCATACTCAAACCTATTTAATAACCAGTTTCTTCGACTTTCAAATTCATTATCAACTTGTAAAACAATTTCCTTTGAAGTGAATTTTTTAAAATCTCGTAAAATATCTGATAAATGAAATCCTTCGGAAGCTTTTGCAACTAAATGTAAATGATTGGTCATTAAGCACCAAGCATTAATAATTAGCCCTTTATGGAGTTGACAATATTCTAAAGAGTTTACAATTATTTGCTTATAAATAGGTCTTGTAAAAATATCAACCCAGTCTATAACTGTCATTGTAAGAAAGTAAGTATATTCTTCTGATATTTTATTTTTTATTCCCATTATTTAAAAATTACGCATTACAAATGCTTATAATAAATAGTTCGGGATTGCAAATCCCGAACAGCTACAACGATGCGAACAGCTATGCATTGCTCTTTCGGATTTGCAATCCGTTTTTTCATAATTATTTTTAATGCTTAATCACTATCTTCTTATTAACCACACCACCATCTCTAATAATTTGCAGATTATAAATTGCATCGGGTAAGTTTTCAAGTTTAATAACTTCAATTAATTCACCACTTTCTGCAACTGCATCTTTAGAATATATAATTTGATTTAATGCGTTATAAATTCTAATTTTAATTTGAACTCTGCTGTAAGATTTATAACTTACAGTTATTTGATTATCGGCAGGGTTTGGATAAACTGAAACTGATTGTTCAAATGAAGTTTCGTCAACTCCAACTTTTCCTACTTCGATAAAGCAACTTGCCGAATCAATACATCCATTAATATTTGTACCAAATACAATATAGGTTGTTGAACTGTCGGGTTTTGCAATTACCTGACTTCCGACTGATACATTAAGTCCTTCAATTGGTGTCCATGTGTATGAATCGGCATTATTTGCAGTAATTGTTACAGAATCTCCTTTTTCGATATTTACATAATATCTATCTAATGTAACAAGTGGTTTTGGATTTATGGTTAATGTAACATTTCCTGTAGAACTGATACAGCCATTATTGTTTTGTACAATATAATATGTGGTTTGTCCAACATCAGCATTTCCTGTGGTAAAGTTTGAGCCTGTATTTACCAAGATTACAAGTTCGGGTTCGCTATACCATTCAATATTATTATTTGGAGCTAAAACAGTTAAATCGGGAACAGATTCGCCAAAACATACTGCAACATCATTAGCTTGTGGTGCAGCAGAAGGATTCGTAATTTCAAATGAAACGATTGTATATTGACTTACACCGCAATAATCGGAACGTTGAGTAACGTAGTAATAGTATGAATCAATAGCAGTTTCGGTTGGCTGATAAGCATTTCCGAGAGTTAAAGTATCGGTTAATAACATATTGCTATACCAGCAAATATTTGTACCTGATGCAAATAAAATCGGATTTGCATTTCCAAAACAAACCCCCGAATTAGAAGATATTGGAGCAGCAGGAGTTTGATAAATCTGAAGTGTTGCAATTTCGTACAAGCTTGTACAACCGTTTGCTGTTTGAGTAACATAATAGTTATAAGTTCCGGCAGTAGAATCGGCAGGAGTATATGAATTACCCGTATTTAATAATGTAACAAACAACGAATCGGCATACCAATTTATAACATTTCCTGAAGCTGTAAATGTTGGGAAAACAGAACCGGTACATTTGCTAATATCGGCAACAATTGGTGTAGCCGGAAGAGGTGTAACAGTTAATGTTAGCGTAACCAACGAGTCGCAACCATTTATTGCAGTTAATGTATGATTATAAACTCCCTGAACTGTTAAAGTATCTGTTCCAAATAAATATTCATCTCCATCACAAATTGTTGCAGTTAGAGGAGTTGTAAACGATGGACGCATAGCTAAGTATAAGGTTACAATTGAGTCACAACCATTTGCTGCAATAAGAGTGCTGTAATAAGTATTTGCAGAATCTAAAATTGTTCCGTTAAAGTCGTAAGTTTGTCCACAAGATATTGTATCTAAAAGAGCTGTTTGTGGAGTTGGTTTAACAGATAGTGTGAATAAAACTAATGAATCGCAGCCATTAGTAGCTGTAAATGTTTCGTTATAAACACCTGCTATTGTTAATGTTTGTGTTCCAAAAACAAATTCGTCTCCATCGCAAATAATTCCTGAATCTGTTGTAACAAACGAAGGAATCATTGAAAGATTTAATGTAATAATTGAATCGCAACCGTTTGCTGCAACTAATGTATGTGTATAAGTATTTGCAGAATCTAACGTTGTTCCGTAAAAATCATAAGTTTGTCCACATGAAATTGAATCATCTATAGTTAAATATGAATTTGGCTTAACAGTAAAATTCAGAATAATTACAGAATCGCAACCAAAAACAGTGGATGATGTATCATAGTAAACTCCAGATGTTGTTAATGTTTGAGTTCCAAAATTGTAAGAATCCCCATCGCAAATTGATGCACTATCTGTAACAGAATAAACAGGACGAACGGAAAGATTAAGAGTTACAAGAGAGTCGCAACTATCAACGGCTGCAAATGTTTCGTAATATGTTCCTGCTATTGTTAATGTTTGTGTTCCAAAAACATAAATATCTCCATCACAAATTTCTGCCGGGTACGAAATACTAAACTCAGGAATTTCTATTAGATTTAGAACTATAACAGAGTCGCAACTAAGAGTAGTAAATAAAGAATCGTAATAAAATCCTCCATTAGTTAAATATTGACCAACAAATAATAATGAATCACCACAATTTATTGTCGCACTTATAGTATCTGAATACGTTGGATTTACTGTTAAAGTTAAAATTACTAATGAGTCGCACCCATTTGTTATCGCAATAAAAGTTTCGTTATAAACTCCTGCAATTGTTAAGGTTTGTGTTCCAAAATAATATGGAGTTCCTTCGCAAGTTGTTGCAGTATCAAAAACTGTATAAGCAGGAATCATTGATAATGTAAGAACAATAACCGAGTCGCAACTATTTACAGACATTAGCGAATCATAATAAGTTCCTGCCGTTGTTAATGTGTCAGCATTAAATATGTATGAGCCTCCACAAGTAATTGAAGCCTCAATCGAATCGGAATAAACAGGGTTAACTGTTAATGATAGAGTTATAACTGAATCGCAATCTGCTGTATTTGTCATTGTGAATGTTGGTGTATTGGTGCTTGAAGTATAAGTTATACCATCAATCCACAAATAAGAATCACATGCAGTTTGAATGTCTGTTGAACTTGTTGAATTATTAAGTGTCAAATTCAAAGTTATTACTGAATCACATCCTGCGGCATTTGTCAATGTGAATGTAGCTGTGTTATTACTTGATGTGTAAGTATTTCCATCAATCCATGTATAGCTATCACAAGCAGTTTGAATATCAGTACTTGTGTTTGAATTGTTGATAGTTAAATTCAATGTTACTACGCTATCGCAACCTGCTACATTCGACAATGTGAATGTTGGTGTGTTGGTGCTTGAAATATAGGTATTTCCATCAATCCAAGTATAACTATTACAACCGATTTGAACATCTGTACCAGAGTTTGAATTGTTGATTGTAAGATTTAATGTTACTACGCTATCGCAACCTGCTACATTCGACAATGTGAATGTTGGTGTGTTGGTACTTGAAATATAGTTATTTCCATCAATCCAAGTATAACTATCACAAGCGGTTTGAACATCTGTACCGGTGTTGGAATTATTGATTGTTAGATTTAAAGTTACAACTGAATCGCAACCAGCTACGTTTGATAATGTAAATGTTGCTGCATTATTACTTGCTGTGTAAGTATTTCCATCGAGCCAAGTATAGCTATCACAAGCAGTTTGAATATCTATACCAGTATTGGAATTATTGATGGTTAGATTTAACGTTACAACCGAATCGCAACCTGCTACGTTTGTTAATGTAAATGTTGGTGTAGAAGTACTTGCAGTGTAGGTATTTCCATCAATCCAATCGTAACTATCACAAGCAGTTTGAACATCTGTACCAGTATTTGAATAGTTGATTGTTAAAGTTAAAGTTACAACTGAATCGCAACCATTTATTGTTGAAGTGAAAGTTTCATTATAAACTCCTCCAACAGTTAATGTTTGAGTTCCAAAAGTGTAAGAATCGCCATCGCAAATTGAAACTGCATCGCTGCTTGTTGATATTGGATTTACAAAAAGAGTTAGAGTTACTAACGAATCGCAACCATCAACAGCAGAGAATAATTCGGTATAAGTTCCGACAATTTTTAATATTTGTGTTCCAAAAATTATTGAATCACCATCACAAATTGTTGCAGAATCAGTTTCGGTAAATTCAGGAATCACATATAATGTAAGTGTTACAACTGAGTCGCAACTTGAGATTGAATTAAATGTTTCGGTATAAACTCCTGCTATTGATAACGTTTGTGTTCCAAAAACGTAAGATGCTCCGCATGTGATTGAAACGCTATCGGTTACAGCATAAACCGGATTAACATTTAATGTTAGATTAACTAATGAATCGCAGCCATCTAAAGCTGTAAATGTTTCGTTGTAAATACCTGCAATTGTTAGTGTTTGAGAACCAAAAATTAATGTGTCGCCATCGCAAATATTAGTTGAATCATCAGTAATATAAGAAGGAATCATTAATAATGTTAATGTTACAACTGAATCGCAACTATTTACAGAACTGAAAGTTTCGGAATAATTTCCGGCTACGGTTAAGGTTTGTGTGCCAAAAGTATAAGAAGCTCCACAAACTATCGAAGCTGTATCTAACTCAGCATAAACAGGATTAACAAATAATGTAAGTGAAACAACCGAATCGCAACCATAAATAGAGCTGAATGTTTCGTTGTAAACTCCTGATGTTGTTAAACTTTGTGTTCCAAAATTATAAACATCGCCATCGCAAATTGTAGCTGAATCAGTTTCAGAATAAACAGGATTTACTGTTAAAGTAAGTGTAACAATCGAATCGCAACCATTTATTGAGCTGAAAGTTTCGTTATAAACTCCTGCACCTGTTAAGGTTTGTGTGCCAAATATAAATGAGTTTCCATTACAAATAGCTGTACTATCAGTTACATTATAGGTAGAATTTACTGTAAATGTTAAAGTAACAACCGAATCGCAACCATTTATTGTAGTAAATGTTTCATTATAAACTCCAGTAGTTGTTAATGTTTGTGTTCCAAAAGTATAAGAATCGCCATCGCAAATTGAAGCATTATCAGTTAAGTTATAAGTTGGATTTACATTTAAAGTAAAAGTAACTAATGAGTCGCAACCATCAATTGCTGTAAAAGTTTCGTTGTAAACTCCGGCAATTGTCAAAGATTGGGTTCCAAGCATAAAAGTATCTCCATTACAAATTGTTGCAGAATCTAAAGTAGTGTAAGATGGTATCATTGATAAAGTTAATGTAACAACAGAGTCGCAACCATTTATTGAAGCAAATGTTTCGTTATAAATACCAGCCACAGTTAATGTTTGAGTTCCAAACACAAGTGAATCTCCGCAAGTAATTGAATTTGAATCAACTTCGGAATAAATTGGATTTACATTCAGGGTTAATGTTACAACCGAATCGCAACCATTTATTGCGATGAAAGTTTCGTTATAAACTCCGGCAATTGTTAAAGTTTGAGTTCCAAAAGTGAATGAATCTCCGTTACAAATTGTTGCTGAATCAATTTCTGCAAAAGTTGGATTTACATTTAATGTTAAAGTTACAACTGAGTCGCAACCATAAACAGAGCTAAAAGTTTCAGCATAATTTCCTGCAATTGTTAAATTTTGAGTTCCGAATACAAAAACATCACCGTTACAGATTGTTGCTGTATCTAATTCAGCAAAAACAGGATTTATAGTTAAAGTAAGTGTTACAACCGAATCGCAACCATTTATTGATGAGAAAGTTTCAACATAAAATCCTGCACTTGTTAATGTTTGTGTTCCGAAAATGAAAGAATCACCATTACATATTGCAGAGCTGTCAGTTAAATTATAAGTTGGATTAACTGATAATGAAAAATAAACAACCGAATCGCAGCCGTTTATTGCTGTAAAGGTTTCGACGTAAGCACCTGCAACTGTTAATGTTTGTGTACCTAAAGTGTATGAATCTCCATTACAAATAGTTGCAGCATCGAGTGAAGAAAAAGTTGGTTTAATATATAAAGTAAGTGTTACAAGTGAGTCGCAACCATCGTCTGCTGTAAATGTTTCGTTATAAACTCCATTGGCTGATAATGTTTGAGTTCCAAATATATAACTATCTCCATCACAAATTGCAACCGAATCATTTGTTGTATAAGACGGAATCATAAATAAAGTAAGGGTTACAACAGAATCGCAACCAAGTACAGAACTGAAAGTTTCATTATAAACACCTGCCAGTGTCAAAGATTGTGTTCCAAATGTATAGACTTGTCCGCAAGTAATTGAAGCCGAATCGGTAGTTGCAAAAACCGGATTCACATATAGTTCGAGAGTTACTAATGAATCGCAACCATCTAATGCTGTGAAAGTTTCGTTGTAGGTTCCTGCAATAGTTAAATTTTGTGTTCCAAAACTGAATATATCTCCATCGCAAATTGTTGCAGTATCATTTACAGTATAGGTAGGAATCATAAATAAAGTGAGAGTTACAATCGAGTCACAACTATTTATTGTGTTAAAAGTTTCTACATAAATTCCTGCGGTTGTTAATGTTTGAGTACCAAATGTGTATGAACCACCGCATGTTATTGAAGTACTATCAGTTTCGTTATAGGTAGGATAAACTGTAAAGGATAAAGTAACTATAGAATCACAACCATTAACTGTTTGGAATGTTTCAACATAAGTTCCTGAAGTTGTTAAGGTTTGAGTTCCAAAAATGTATGAATCACCGTTACAAATTGATGTAGCGTCAACCTCTGAATAAGTTGGATTAACTGTTAAAGTAAGTGTTACAACCGAATCGCAACCATTTACAGTTGAGAATGTTTCGATGTAAACTCCTGTAGAAATTAAAGTTTGAGTTCCAAATATTAAAGAATCTCCATTGCAAATTGCTGTTGAATCGGTTAAATTATAAACCGGATTTATTGATAAAGTTACAGTATCGGAAGGTCCCTGACAACTATTTATAGTTTGAGTAACATAATATGTGTATTGACCAACAGCAGTTTCACCAGTTGTATGAGTATTTCCTGAATCTATTTTATTTGTTAAAGCTGCATCCGAAAACCAATCTACGTTTGTACCTATTGCAACTAAATCGGGAGTAGCAGCTCCAAAACAAATTGCTTCGTCTGTAACAACAGGTTGCGATGGAAGTGGGTCAATTACAAAATTGAAAGGAACTTCAACAACTGGACTAATGGGGTCGTTAGAATTAATTATTATGCTATAATTGTAAGTTCCTGATGTTGCAACTGTTGCATCTAAATTAACGTTAACAATTGAAGAGTCCCCAGATGGAATTGTGTCAGAAGAATTTGTGAATGAAATTCCACTTCCAATAATTACAGTATAGTCTTCAAACTGACCATATTCAACAGTAGTACAAGGTTGAGGTATAGCATTTGTACCTAAATCGGAGCCAACTCTCAATCGAAGTGGAGTTTGCAATACAGAATTTGAAGGAATTGTAATATTTCCATTGTGATTTTGCAATTGATTTAATGATTCAAAGGCTATTTCAGATACATCAAACGTTCCATCATTATTAAAATCTATCCATATTCTTACATTTTCGGTATAAGTATTTCCAGTTCTAACAGTTACAGGATAAGTTTGTGAAGGCATTAACTGCGTTTGCATAAATGTATAATCTTTATAACCATCGCTACCGTCAGATGTAACATAATCTATTGTGTTTAAGACAAATCGGGTAATACCCATTCCGCAACAATATGCAGTAGTAGCAGGCGTACAAAGCGGACTTTGAATTACTGGACTTCCAATAGAATAAATTAATTGATAATCACCGCTATTATAAATTGTTAACGGGGTAGTAAAAGTATCATTACATGCAGTAATATTTGCAGTCAAAGTTGATGGACTAAATGAAATTTGAGGAGGAACAATACTAACTCCAGTCAGGCACAATGTTTTGGTTGTAGTGTTACTTACTATTGATAATGTTCCATTAAAATTACCAACTGTAACAGCTGCGAAATTAACCGAAACTAAAGCAGAATCGCTTGGTAATAATGTAAATAAAGTATCGGTAGTAGTAAATTCGGGCAAATCGGAAGTAATATTACTTATAAATAATGTATCGCAACCTGTATTATAAACATAAAACGATTGAATATCATTATCCCATTGAATTATAGTATCAAAAACTAAACAAGTATCTGATAAAGATATAATAGGATATCCATTGTATTCAATAGTTGCAACAATAGTATCAACAGGACTTAATGGGTCGTTTGAATTAATAATTAGAAGATTATTGTAAATTCCTGTTACTAAACCATCTGTTAAAAATGTTGCATTAATAATTGCAGAATCTCCGGTTGCGATAGTTCCTGAAACTGAATCTAAAGTAATATTATTAGTAATATTATTAAATGCTACATCATCAATTGCCCAGTTGTCATATCCTGAACCACTATGAGAGAACTGAATCCATTTGAAAAATGTATTATTTGTTTTGGCTGCAATTGGAATATTTTCCTGAATTAAAGTAAAATTCGGATAATTATCGGCTAA
>MENC01000037.1 GCA_001768155.1 Bacteroidetes bacterium GWA2_30_7 | reverse complement strand
CATTTCTTTGTTTTAACGGTTTGGCGGTTGCTGTTCGGTGGCGATTTTACCTACTGCATTTTCTACGAAGTACTGCCGTTTAAATTATTACTTCCCTGTCTCACGAGCCACTGACCGCTACTGAAAGCAGCAGCCTGTTAGCGTTTCGTGCGATTTTCATTGTCACTTTTCATTCTAATCATTTCAACTTAATCATTTGCTTTTTAGGATTCAAATTTATCTACCAAGGATGTGAATTAAAATTCTTTAAAAATTGGCCATATATATAATTTTTATTATTTACACCCTCAAAAATTGGATCGCAAATTCTGGCTGCACCATCAATTTCATCAAGTGGCATTTTATATATCCGATCATTATTATCAACATCTAAGGGAAAAGGTTTTTCATTCGTTATATATCCAACATCGACACTATTCATATAGATGAGATCTTCAGCATAATCACTTGCGGAAGTTCTTGTCATCATGTTTAAAGCTGCTTTAGCCATATTTGTATGGGGGTGTCTAATACTCTTGTCTTCACGATTAAAATTACCTTCCATAGCTGAAACATTTATTATGTAACTAGGTGTCTTTTTTGATGCAAGTAATTCTCTTAATTTTGAATTAAATAAAAATGGAGCTACAGTGTTTATATATAGTACTTCAATAAATTCAATTAGGTTAATATCACTAAGGTTCATCGACCAACTATTTTCAGGTCTTCTATCTTCTTGTTGACCATCCTTATCATAAACATTTTTAGGAAAAAAATTCAAGTCAAAATCTAAATCTTCTTTTAATAAAGGAATTTGTGTCAATTCCGCTGGAATTTTATTATAAGCTTTATCAAAGGGAACTATAATATTATACAAATCTAAAGGTACACCACTTATTAATTTTGAATCTTTATCTTTGTTTCCCGAACTAAGTATTTTATTTATTTCTTTTGTCTTATATGTAAGTTCATTTTGTAAAAGATGTTTATAAAAGATCGGAGGTCTCCTAATTGTTTGAGCAGCATTATTTATGATAATGTTTATATCATTGAATTCTTGTTTGATAAAATGTATAAAAGATTCTATTGAAGATAAAAGCCTCAAATCAATGGTATAAATATATAGCATCTCCTTCCAACTATTAAAGTCCTTTTCCCTTGAATATCTCAACAATGCATCATTTGGAAATCTAGTTGTAATTAATACTTTTGCACCACTTCTTAAAAGCTTTAATGATGCCTCATATCCAATTTTAATTCTTGCCCCAGTAACTAAAGCTGTATATCCTTTCAAATTTGCAGTTTGGTTTCTTTTCATAAAACTAAGTTCTCCACATTCAACACACAATTCATCATAAAAATCATGCTTTATCAAATCATGCTTCTTACAGACGTAGCATTCCTTATCAATCATTTTAATCATTTAATATCTGTATTTTAAATTTAAAAAAACTAAAAAATTTTTCGTAATAAATCATCTACAATAATATCCTTAGCAATACTGTCAATACTATCAAACATATTTCCTGATGTAATTCCCATCATTTTCAACTCTTTTAAGATAGAAATTCTGTCCCCGCAAATATCATACTGTTTCAGATTGGATTTATATTCCTCAAAATCTTCTAAGCCCTTTTTAAAGTTTTGAAAAGTAAAGCATCCTTGTTGCCTCGAAATTCTTCGTGAATTAAAAACCTGAGATTGAATAAGACGAAATGTAATATCCTTGCTATTTTCAAAATTAAATGGATCAGATGATATAAAATCTTCAATATTAAAAGACCATACTCTAAATGTGGCATCTCTTTTTTCATGCTCAAAATCATTACAAAGTGCAAAAAAAATTGCTACATAAGGTGATACCGACCAATCTAAGAAAGGGGTGTATAAACCATGATGCTGAGCAAAAGCTATTTTTTGTTCAAATTTCATATTTGACAACTCTTCTCCGGCAAAATCTGACACATTATAAATAAAGTCATCTAGCATTTTATAAAAATGATTTATCGAAAAATCAATTTGATGTCTCTGACAGAATCTTGAATAGCTAGTTTCTAAACCCCAATCAGGGCTGCTTTGCCCTCTAAATACAAAGTTGCCTCGTAACATATCATTTTTAACCCTTACGATAAAAGTGTCGAAATTGATTGGTGAAATTTCTATTTTTGCATCCATGTTAATTAAGAATTTTTTGTTTGTTTTCTTCCTTAAATATTTTTATTAAGGCTTTAGCAGCTAATCTATCACCAAATCCTCTCTTTTTATCAGATTCTAGCTTTTCATAACCTGTAGAGGTGTCATTACAAATATACTCCAGATCCTCTTCATTCTCATAATATATTGACTCTTTTTCAATGTGTCCATCTCCTCCATATCTGCAAATCACATATTTCGAATTGAATTGCTTTATTATTTCCTTTAGATTCTTAGTTTTTGGTTCATAAGGAATTGTCCCATCATTCTTGTGAATAAACCACATAAAAGTTTGAAATTCGCCAATTACTGCATAGAGTTGTGATTTAAAACAACTAACAAATTGATGAACTGTTATTTTATTATAAATATCATGTGGAACAACATCCAGAACTATTTTTGCTCCAGTATCAAAAAGGGTATCAATAATTTTCTTACAACCATCTAAATCATATTTTTTAGCAGTAAATAAGTATGATGTTAAAAAAACAACATCCTTATCATTAATATCTGCTAAAGCTAATGTCTGATTAAGATTATTAATATCATAATCATTAGCATTATCCTTGTTATAAAACAAACTCCTATGATGATTTTCATAATAAACCAATGTGCATCTTCCTGTTGGTTTATTTGATGTTCCTATGAATGAATGAAACCCTGAGTTTTTTAATTCCCTTTTTATTTCTTCACTATAGACATCATTTCCTACATTTCCAAATACTATAGGATAGAATTGTTCATCTTTAAATGCTATTGCAGCATTATATCCTGTCCCTCCAATTTTTGTTTTACCATTTATAGGTTTGTTTTGTCCATAAATGTCTGCACCAGAATCAACAATTTCATCTACATTTAAATCTCCAATTACAAGAATTCTTTTCAATTCATTTCTTGAAATAAGAGGACTAACATTTTTATTCTTTATTCCTTCTACCAGGCTTTTCATTTTTTCTCCTAATAAAACCAGGTTTCCAAATGGAGATATCATTTCGACTTTAATTCCAGATTCTATTAAAGCTTTTTCTTTAAAATGATTATTTGAAATAAGTTTGATAAAACTAATCTGATGGTGATTAATAATTTTAGCAACAATTTTATAATCTCTAACATCTATTTGAGTACCCTTAATTCTCTCTATTAAACCACAACCTTTGCCTTCTTGTCTTAGATAAATCAATAATCCAGCTTTAGCGTTTATAATCATTTCTAAGGAACTATCAATTTCAACCATACAATCGCAATTTATACAAAAGAAAAAATGCTCAATACATTCAGATTGTATCCTACATAGAACACCATTTGACGTATGTTCAATACTCCCAAAGCTTAAAACAATAGCTTCTTCATTGCCACAACTGTATACTTCGATATTGAATACTCCATGCTTAGTCGATATCTCACCAGCAACTTCTTGTCTCAATTCATTATTAATCATAAATGGATAATTTAATAAATTTCATATTGTCATTAATATTTTTTCTTGCTCTCATGAACGCTAACGGTTTGGCGCTTGGCGCAGTGGCGGATTTCGGAGCACTAAACTGTCAATACACCACAAAAGCTGATGCGAGGTAGAATGTTCAATTAACCACTTCACCAGCCATTGAGCCAAACGCCTGTTATGTGCTGTTTTTTTACTCTGTCTCACCTTTTGCTTCGCTTATTGATTGTTCAACTGCCTCTTGCTGGTCTTCCGGAATATTTAATTTCTTACTATTTTTATAAATCAAACTAGGCCAAATGTCATTCAATGCTTTCTCTAATACTTCTGTCAATTGCAAACATTGTTCATACATTTCAAGGAAGTATTGAATTGTCACTGGTAAATAGATGCCTGACTTTACTCTTGCCAAAACGCCCGCTTTGTTTAAATATATTTCATTAGCAATTCCTTTATTGTGTATGTGAATGTCTCGTGTTGCTTTTAGTTCAATATATTGGTGAAAAACTGGTGTCTCTAAAAGTTTAACACCTGAATAAAAGCAAAACTCGTCTGCATATTCTTTCGGTGATTTGTATGCAAACTCATTAAGGATGGTGTCTACGATTGCACGTTTTATTTGGTCAAGGTTGTCACAAGCTAAAATCTGGTCAATATCTAATTTCTTTTTATTCGGAATTTTCTTTGGAAACTCCATTAAAATGGTTTTTAAAAGGTCGTTTAACATTGTCTCTGTGATAGTGACTAATTGATAAATAGCGTCAATAGGCAGTTTGTTAAGGCCTAAGAATGCATATCTGCCTTTTAAGTCTTCCTTTGAGTAGTTATAGGGTTGGCTCATCATCGTAGTCTTGTCAGGATTGTAGCCGATAGGATATGAAATCGGAATTGCGTCATCCTTCTGATTGTCTACCCAAGTTGTCATTTGCTCAAATGAAATATATGTCAACTGAGCCATTTCACCTTGAAGAAAAAGCTGAGTTTTACTTGAATTAATTATTTCTATCAGTTTGTCACCAAATGTTT
This sequence comes from Bacteroidetes bacterium GWA2_30_7, assembly GCA_001768155.1. Taxonomy (GTDB): domain Bacteria; phylum Bacteroidota; class Bacteroidia; order Bacteroidales; family GWF2-33-38; genus GWA2-31-9. The sequence goes on along the minus strand of MENC01000037.1, from coordinate 4,801 downwards.
CCATATGTCGTTTTTAAAATAGCACATAACGTTTTGCAGCTACCTGAAGGGCGGGACTTTTACCACAAAATTTGATTTGAAAATCTAATGTTTCATAAACCACAAAACTGTCTTTGGAACACGAAACCCCGCCTTTTGGGTAGGTGCTGTTATAAGCCGTTTTTCTAATTGTTTGTAAGGTCATTGTCAGTAATGGTCAAGTTATGGTTTGTCAATTTTATTAGTCCTATACTACAATCATCTGTCGTTTTTCGTTTTATTACATTTTCAAAGTTTTCCTTTAAAGCTTTATTTACTTCTTCCATTGGATAATTGTCTAACCAATCAAATAATGTTAAAACTATAGGAGCTATTTTTTTATTTTGCTTATCTAAAAGGCTTTCACAGGTACCGTCTGTCATCAAAACGAAGCCTGTAATATTGTCAAGATAGCCTTTGAAAATTCTAAATCTTGATTTGTATGATTTGGAAGTAATAAAATACGTTTCATTTATAAATTCTCCATTGTCAGGGGGTGAAATCATTTTCAATCCATCATTTTCTAAACATGCAAGTATGCCATCTCCTATATGTCCTGCAATAAATTTATTCTCTTTTATGCTAGCGAAAATTAATGTTGTAGCAAAGTCTTTCATTTTGGAATTATACTTTTTTGCATGAATCCCAATAATAGTTCTTATTGCATGTGTTATTTTATGTCTAGCGTCATTTCCTTCTGCATTAAAAAGCCAATCAAAGTCTTTTGTAATAGTATTATTAACTTGTTTAGACGCTATTTCCGCTCCAATAGCTGGATGCATGGCTGAACCAGCTCCATCAGCAATACTTATGCTAACAACATTATTACAATATTTGTATGCAAACCTGTCATGGCAGCCGATATTTTGTTTTTCATGAGATACCCCAGTGACAAATGTTCCGGCTACTTTCCATTCATTAGATGTCATATAATTAGATACTTGCCCAACCTGGAGGAGTTAAATTAATTGTTTGTCCTGGCGTTGATTGAGAAGTGCTTTTAGCACTTTCCTTAAGCCATTCAAAAAATTCCCTAAAGTTTAAACCTCTAAGTTGCAAAGGAGCTCTTTTAGGAGAGAACTTACCAAGTTCAATTAGGTTTGCTCCTGCACCAATAGCTATTGGAAATAAACTTAGTTTTCCAGCTTCAACCAAACTAGAAGTAAGAGTTGCTGCATTGCTAATATTGTCAGTAGGTTGACCATCTGTCATTAATACCAACCAAGGTTGATAGTACTCAACTCCTGATGTCCTATACTCTGCCTTCCTTTCATTTAAAAGTTTAATTGCTAATTCGACAGCCTCACCCATTGGTGTGCCATCCGTCACATTTTTTACTGTTAGAGGCATGCTACTTTGAAAATCTGCAACTTGTCTTTCAATATTTGCAAAATCCAAGACTTTGGTAACAATTCTACCAAATGAAATAATTGATAACTCAACTGAATATCTTGTAACTTCATCTTCTAATACGGAATGAAAAAACAAGCGTATGCCTTCATTTAATTCACCAATCCTATTGTCAGTAAGCATAGAGCCGCTAGTATCCAAGAGTAGCGTTACAGGTAATCTTGGTGTTGGATTATCAACTAAGTCCTTTTGTCTTATAGTTAATGGTGGAGGAGTCTTTGCTTTTGGTTGTTGTGGAACTTGTTGTATAACGATTGGAGGCGTAATATTTGAATTATAGATACATTCTATTTCTAAAGGTATCGCAACCCCTGAAAAATAATTCATGCATTTAACAATCGATTCAACGGAGGCAACATAGTCAATTTCATTTGCTTCATGTCCTTTGTGCCTAATTGCATTACATAGCATTCTTGTTTTGTGTGTATTATCAACAATCTCTTTTGGTACTCCTTTGCCATCAAAAAGAATTCTCATTCTTCCAATAATTGGTGTACCAAAAGCTACATCATTTGATGTCATTTCAATAAAGATTTCTTCCAAAATTGGCCATAGTTTTGGAGTTTTTTCTCTTGAAGAGTGATTGGTGTCGTTATGGATATTTTTAATTTTCCCATAATTTAATGTTGCTGTTCTTTCTGATAAAATATTCATGTTTATTGTTTTTTAATTGTTTAAGTTGTAAAGGTTTTCGAAATAAACACCATACCACAAACCAGTACCATTCACTACTATTTGTGTAATGTTAATTTGATTCATTATTTCAAGGAACATTGATAGACCAAGTCTTGAAACTAAAATACGGTCAATTTTCCCTCTATGCTCTGTATGAGGACCTTCAAGAATGTTTAATAGTTCTTTACTATTAGAATAATTATCGTTCAAATATTCCTCGAATTTTTTCATTGAATTTTCAATGCTTTCTTTTGTAAGTATTGTACAATGTTGGTCTTTATTCCCTTTTTTTCCACTAGCATGAGTAATAGCCGTTCCATTTGCGATAAGAAAGTGACCTTTGTTTTTATTTAATATGCTCGATTTCGGATTTGAGAAATAAGTTCTTAGCCTATCTTTAATGAATTTATCGCTATCCCTTAATCCTTTGCTTATTACTGAACTATTAGTTGCCTCTTTAAATAATACATTTTTTAAAATTGATGTACCTAAATTTAAACTATAAGTGTCAATAATTTCATTAGACCGAAATAGCGATAACTCTGTTGAGCCGCCACCTTGGTCAATCATTAAATAATTAAGATTCTGGTCGATTATTACTGAATCTTTTTTGCAGAAAATAAAACCTGTTAATGTGGCAATAGCTTCTTCCTTTTTAGATAATATTTTTACATTGATGCCACATTCATCTTTAATTAGTTCTATTATTTCATTACGATTGTTTGCAGTTCTATATGCAGCTGTTGCCACACAATAAAGAATATCAACTTGTTTTTCCCTTGCGAGCTTCATCATTTTTTTAATGTAAGGAATTACCTTACTTGAGTAAAAATCCAAATCCATATAATTATCAGAATCCAATCCCATTCCGGTTTCAGTTTTATCAGCTATTCTAAAGAAACAGTCAAATGAGAAACCGTTCTGTTTTATTGCAGGACTGTCTCCAACAATGAACTTCACTGCTTTTGTACTGAGTTCCAGCACACCAATATTGGTTCCATTAGCATTAGGTCTTAAATTGGTTTTCCCATTTCTTATAGCGGGGTCATTCTCTTTGATGTCCCGTCTATTCATGTTTATTGTTCTGCCTTGAAGTATTTTTTCTGTTGAAGATGGAAAAATATTAATTGGATAAATACCTTGTGTCAAATCTTCTTTATATGTTTCTAAAACCGTTATCCAATCGGTAACCGTTAATCTGTAGTTCTCTTTAAATACGGTATAAAATGCTTTCCTTAACTCATAGGATAACTCATTCCAGATATATTCCCACATTCCTTGTGGAGCTAAATAGTTGTCTTCGTCTCCTAATGGATACGAAAAATTCATACCTATAATATTCTCCTTTATATTACCACCTCCTTGAAAGGCATATGGTGATTTACCAGGGTGAAAAATCATAAAAAGTAAAGATGCAATTGCAAAATATTCATGATCTTTAGTTCTTATCAATTTTGAAAAGTTTTCTATGTTTTGTATTTCTGGTGCAGTAAAATGAACAGACCCTACTGGACAAACATAATTATCTACTTGATAACTGTCCGTGTCTACAAAGAAAATTGAATTATCATCTTTGATTAAAATATTGAATGGGTTTATGTCGCCAATTATAATATTATTATCGTGTAGTACCTTAATTTTATTCAAAATTGAAAGTGATAAATTGACAAGATTTATTCTAGTCCATTTTGGAAATTTCTTCTTCAAAAGTTCAGGGTTGAATACACATGTTTGCATTTCAAACCCTTTTTCGACATCTGCTTTTGGCATTAAATAGCCAATGAATTTTTTATTCTCATTGTATATGGCCTCTGTTGGAACACATATTCCTTTTACCTTGATTTTCTTTTCAATCATGGAAAGTATTTTGCCCTGTTTTTCCGCAGTTAATGATTTTGTATTGTAGATTTTTGCAACTGTTTGAGAGTCCACCGAATAAACAGAACCTTCTCCTCCTTTACCAAGTTCCTCACTCAGTATAATTGCTTTTCCATTTTTTGTATAGAATGTCTTTGTCATTATATTATTTAGTTCTGTTGTTGTTTTGTTGTCATGTCTTAAAATGGCTTATAACGTTTTGGGGGTTTGCGATGGCGGGGATTATTAGCACTAAACTTCATTCGGAGAACTGAACTTCCACCTTGCACAAATGTGTCTGCGAAGCACGGAACCCCCGCTATCGCAAACCCCTTGTTAGCGGCTGCCTTTCTCTCCGTCCGAAGTTGTGTCGTTTCAATGTTAGTCATATTGTCAAAGAGTAAGTTCGTCAATGATGATAAAAGTCCCAAAGTCAATTTCAGTCTTGAAGCGTTTAACTTTATCGTCCTTAATTGTCTTGCCGTTAATTCTCCAACGCAGTCGCCACTCGCAGTGTGCTGGATGAATAATTGGTTTTGATAATTTCCTTGTCTCGTCAATAAACTCTAAGTTCCAAATGTAGGTCGGTGGAGTATTTTCATCTGTCGTGTATGGTTCGTCATTCCATAACTCAATTGTTTCGTCAGCACGTTGAACAGAACTTGTTTGTAAATGCTCTGTCAAAATTGAATAGAGTTTTTTGTTGTCGTCAGAGCTAAAGTTGTAGTTCTCGGGTGGGTCGGGAAACTCTACAAAACCTAAACGCTTCCATACAGGTTCTGAAGTATCGGGGGAGCATTGTAAGTCAACAACACAAACACCTTTGTCCTTGAGAAAATTA
>MENC01000036.1:1930-11220 GCA_001768155.1 Bacteroidetes bacterium GWA2_30_7 | reverse complement strand
CTGTGCTGCCATCATTTACAACAATAATATTATCAGTATATTTTGCAACATCCTCAATTACAGATGCAATTGTTGTTGAATTATTATAAGTTGGAATAATAACGCAACATTTTAATTTATTAAATTCGTCGATATAATTAATTTCTGAAACCAAATTTTTAAAATAATTTTTACAAAATAACTGATTTTTTTCGTGGTAAATTTAAGAAATTTATTTAGACACATATTTATTAAGTTGGGGAGTATTGTAATTTGTTGTACAACCATAAACTTATGGATTTTTTTTAAAAGATTTTTTAATTCAAGCATTTTATTACAATAGTTCGATAGATTTTTATAAAGTGCTATTAATTAGGAGATTATCAATGTGTAGTTTTTTATATTATTGCATTGATGCTACTTCGTGGTGCTTCATTGCGTTCGCAATGACGTAATGTGCAAACAGTCAGACTCTTCGTCATTGCGAGGAACGAAGCAACCTTTAGCTCGACGAAGTCAATCTCAAAATATACCGAACTATTGATTATAATTGAATACAGAATTAAAATTATTTTCATACTTTAGCTGAAATGAATCATTATGAAATTATTATTAAAATTATCAATTGTTCTCCTTGCAGTTAACATTTCAAAAGCTGCAACTTTCACAGTTACAAACACTAACGATTCAGGAACAGGCTCATTACGTCAAGCATTAACAGATGCTAATACAAGTTATCTACCAGATAATATTGTGTTTAATATTCCTATATCTGATGCAAACTACAATACAACTTTAGGAACTTGGTTGATAAAACCTGAAACTGAATTTCCATATTTGCTAACTGGAAATACTACAATTGATGCAACAACTCAGGCTACAAATCAAGGAAATACAAATCCTTCGGGACCTGAAATTGTAATTGATGGAACTATTTATAGCGACCATGCTTTTTTAGTTGTTTCACCCGGAAATACAGTAAAAGGTTTTCAAATTATTAATTTTACTTATGGCATTCAGATTTATGGAACATCTGCAACTCAAAATATTATCTCGAATAATTATATCGGAACAAATAGTGATGGAACACAGGCTGTTGCAAACGAATATGGAATTACAATTTCTAATGGAACAACAGCAAATACAATAAAAGATAACCTTATTTCAGGAAATATTTCAACCGGAATTTTTATTACAGAATCAAATAATCAGACAATTACAGGGAATAAAATAGGAACTTCAGTCGATGGTTTGTCGGCAATAGCGAATATGAACGGAATTTTAATTGATAAATCAACAGGAATTGTAATTGGTGGAAACTCAGCTACTTTACGCAACATTATTTCGGGAAACACAACTGCCGGAGTTTTAGTAAATGATGTATTATCTTCAAACAATACAATCAAAGGTAATTATATTGGAACAGATATTTCGGGCACATTAAAAATTGAAAATGGAAACGGAATTTTAGTTGCAAGTTCAGGTGGAAATACTATTGGAGGAAGCAGTAGTACAGATAGAAACATAATTTCGGGAAATCTCGAAGCTGGAATTTTATTCAATGGAACAGGCACAAGAAATAATGTTGTGAAAGGAAATTATATTGGAACTGATGTTACAGGTCTTAATTATATTGATAATCACGTTGGTATAATTCTTAAAAGTAATTCAGATAATAATTTAATTGGCGGAAGCACGGCAAACGAAAGAAACATAATTTCCGGTAATTCAGAAATAGGAGTTTACATGGAAGCATCTGACAGTAATGTTGTTATAGGCAATTTTATTGGACCGGATGTAACAGGTTCAGGAACTTTTGCTATTGGAGATTCATTGTTTCAGGCAAATGGTATCGAATTTAATACCGTTTCAAAATATAATAGAATTGGCGGAACGGCTTCGGGTGAAAGAAATATAATTTCAGGAAATCGTGTTTATGGACTTATTTATTATGGAAATGTTTCAGAAAATACAACTATCGGAAATTATATAGGAACTGACGTTTCAGGAACTTTTGCAATGCCAAATGCAACCGGCATTTGTGTTGATGGAGGCTCAAATCACAATAATATTGAAAAAAATGTTTTATCGGGAAATATCAGTTACGGAATTTTTATTGTAACAACCGGAACTTATTATAATACTATGAAAGGCAATTTTATTGGAACAAATTATAACGGTACAGATACAATTCCAAATGATGCAGGTTTGTTAATTGGTGGCGGAGCAAAATATAATGTAATTGGTGGAACAACTTCTTCGGATAGAAATATAATTTCGGGAAACAGATATATAGGGATTGAAATCGCCGATAACTTAACTGATAATAACGAGATTAGAGGTAATTACATTGGAACTGATAATTCTGGAAATTATGCAATAGCAAATGGGATAGGAGTTGGTTTATCTTCTATGCCAAGTTATAATGTTATTGATTATAACGTTATTTCTGGAAACAAAACAATTGGACTAATTCTTTTTGAAAATTCAGATAGTAATTTTGTTTCAAATAATTTAATAGGACTAAAATCAGACGGAATTTCCGATTTAGGAAACGGCACAGTAGGAATTTCAATTGCAAATGGTTCAAAATATAATCAAATTGGTTGGGAAAACAATTCAAATACAATTGCTTATAACGATTCTGTCGGTATTGTAATTATGGATAATGAAACAAGATTTAATAAAATTTCAGCTAACAGCATTTATAATAATGGCTATTTAGGAATTGATATTTTTCCATGGGGAATAAACGCAAATGATGCTAACGATATTGATACAGGTACAAATGAATTAATGAATTTTCCTGTAATTGCCTCTGTTACAAAAAATTCTACAACAGGATATACTTATATAACAGGCACTTTAGATACTCCAAATCCGACTTATGTAACTGTTGAAATTTTTGTTTCCGATAACGATGCATTAGGTTATGGCGAAGGGCAAGTATATTTAGGTTCAGCAAGTGTTTCAGGTGATGGTAATTGGGATTTTTATGTTTCAGGAGTAGATGATAGCTCCTTAATTACCACAACTGCAACAGATGCGTATGGTAATACCTCAGAATTTTCTGCAAATTTTCAAACGATTGTTGGAATTTCTAATAAAATTTCAGCAAATAATGAATTTGTAATCTATCCAAATCCCTTTCAATCAGAATGTTTTATAACTAATAATTTATCTGAATCTGAAAACTATCAAGTTTCTATTTCAGATATTTCAGGAAAGGAATTACGAACGTTTAGTAGTTCAGAAAAAGTTATAAAATGGAATGGAAAAAGCAATGACGGAATTGACTTAAATTCAGGAATTTATTTTATTAAAATACAAAGTGGAAATGACGTTAAAGTGCTGAAAGCTATTAAAATGTAAATAGGTTATGTTAAAAAGTGAAAAAGAAAAAATATAAAAACTTTGTGTCTTTGCAATGCACTGAGCGTAGTCGAAGTGTGCCTTTGCGGTGTATTGAGCGAAGTCGAAATATGGCAAAAAAATTATTATGAAAATACCGAAAATTATATCAATGTTGATTTTAACATCAACAATCAATTTTGTAAGTGCAAACACATTTACTGTAATTAACACAAACGACGATGGCTCAGGTTCTTTGCGTGAAGCCATTACCTATGCAACCTTTATTTCAGGGACTCATACAATTAATTTCAATATTCCTTTGACCGACCCAAATTATAGCTCTACAACAGGAGTTTGGACAATACAGCCTACATCCATGTTGCCATATATTACAAGAAGCAATATTACAATTGACGGTACAAGTCAAACTACTAACAAAGGCGATGCAAATCCTTATGGTCCTGAAATTTTATTAGATGGAAATAATAACAGTGTTGATAACGGATTTAGTATAATTAATGTTTCTGGAGTTACAATCAAAGGATTTATAATTGATAATTTTCTTTATGGAATTCAAATTTATGGAACTAGTGCCACAGGAAATCAAATAAAAGGAAATTACATCGGGATAAATTATAATTCAACCGATACAGCCGGTAATTATATTGGAATCGAAATTTTAGGTGGGGCAACAAATAATATTGTTGGCGGAACAACAACTTCTGATAGAAACATTGTTTCAGGAAACGAACATATTGGAATAAGAGTGCTTGATGCAAATAGCAATATAATTATTGGAAATTATGTTGGAGCCGACAAATCCGGAACATTTGCATTAGGAAATTATGATGGTGTAAGCATCGAAGGTACAGCTAAATATAATAGGGTAGGAGGGACTAATTCTGGTGAAATGAACTTAATTTCAGGAAATGTAGCTTATGGAATTCCAATTTTTGGAGCAGGTGCAAACGAAAATATTGTTATTGGAAATTTAATCGGAACTGACTTAACAGGAACTCTAAGTATTCCAAATACTTATGGAGTTCTTTTCGACGATGGAGCCAAAGATAATATGTTAGGAGGTTACACAACTGCCGAACGAAATATTCTTTCTGGAAATTCAGGTTATGGAATTTTTATTTATAACATGGGTACAAACAATAATAAAGTAATTGGAAATTATATCGGTACAGATATTTCTGGAACTTTAGCTGTTCCAAATGCTAACGGTATTGTAATAGATGGGGCTGCTTATAGCCATGTAATTGACAGTAATTTGATTTCAGGAAACTTGCAACAAGGAATTGTAATTCATATAACCGGTAGCGATTCGCATATAATAACCAGAAATTATATTGGAACAGACTATACAGGAACAAACCCACTGGGAAATGGTTTCGACGGAATAAGAATTGGTGAAGGTCCGAAATATAATATTATTGGAGGTACACCCGAAGAAGCAAATATTATTGCCTACAATGGTGGAAATGGAGTAACAATTATGAGTGAGGACGATGATTTTAATAGAATTTCCTGTAATTCAATCCATCATAATTCTGGAATGGGAATTGATTTATTTCCTGCTGGCGTAAATTCCAATGATACAGATGATTCGGATACAGGACCAAATCAGGGGATGAATTATCCTGTTATTGATTTTGCATGCGAGTGGCCTTTTCCAACGTGGATTTATGGTAATTTATATACTTCAAATCCAGAAAAATGTATAATTCAACTTTATAAATCAGATTCTGATATAGGACAAAATGGTGAAGGTTCTGAATATTTGGGTTCAATTGCTCCAGATGTAAATGGGTATTGGTTTATTGATACCACAAATATTCATTTAGGAGATATTGTTACAGCAATTGCTATTGATAGCTTAGGAAATACATCCGAATTTTCAGAAAATCATTTTGTTGATTTTTGTGAAAGTGTACAACATTTTAAAATTGAAACTGAACACTTCAAAATATATCCCAATCCTTTGCAAAACCAAATAAACTTTGATTTTTCATTAAAAACAAAATCAAAAGTTGAACTTAAAGCTTATTCATTAGATGGAAGATTTATTAAAACAATATTTTCTGAAAAATTATCAGGTGGAATTTATTCAAAAAATTTTCAAAATACATTAACTAAAAATAACACGTATGTATTTGTATTAGAGATAGACAACGTTAAGTCTAATTATAAGATTGTTGTTTCAAATTGATAAATTGATGAATTGCTACTGGCGAAGTAAAATTCTAAATCCCGAAATTCTAAATTCCAAAATCTCTAAGTCCACTCCGAAAAGTAATTAATTATAAAAATGCCACAAATACACCAAGACACTAAGATACACAATTTATCCAGATTTTTCGGGAAAGTTTTAAAAAACAGCAGATTATGATTATTAAAACTTAGTGCCTTTGCGTCTTAGCGGTGAAAAAAAGACTTTTCGGAGGGGACTCAATCTCTAAATTCCAAAATTCCTAAAATAATTATTGTTAAGTAATTTAATAATTATTAATATTGTGCAAAGAATTAAAAAAATATTATTATGAATAAGAAAACTTTACTTTTTATCATTTTAAGCTTAATTATTAATTGGGCTTATGGACAAATTAGCGAAGGCGGTTTGCCAAAAAGCTTTGAAAAAGCTTCATTAATTGGTATTTGTGATGAAGTGATAGTGAGCCCTTTAACACAAGAAAGAATTGAACAAATAATTTCTAATAGTGAAAAGAATGGAACTTATTACCATATTGGTGAAGCAATTCCAGTAAATTTTAATATTAATAAAAACGGAACTTGGTATAATTTGCCAAATGGTGATAAATTATGGAAGTTGAAAATTAAATCTACCGGTGCAAAAGCATTATCAGTTTATTATGATAATTTTTATATACCTGCTGGATGTAAATTGTATTTATATAACGAAAGTAAAACACAAATTATCGGTGCATTTACACAGTTTAATAATCCAGAAAGAGGTGTTTTTGCAACCGAAATGATTCAGGGAGAAAGCCTTACTCTTGAATATTATCAACCTCAATCTGTTAATATAAATCCCATTATTAGTATAGATAAAGTAAGTTATATATTTAGAGGAACTTATTTTCCATCATTATATGATAATAGAGATTTCGGCGATTCTGATTCAGCTTGTGAAGTTAATGCAAATTGCTCTGAAGGAGACAATTGGAAAGATCAGATAAAAGGAACTGTGAGAATAAATGTGCTTTCTAATGGTTTACCTGGTTGGTGTTCGGGTTCAGTTTTAAATAATGTTCGCCAAGATTATACTCCTTATGTTTTAACAGCCGATCATTGCAGTAATGATAATGGAACTTATGCAACTCAAACAGAACTAGACCAATGGGTTTTTTATTTTAACTACGAATCTCCAAACTGCTCAAATCCAACCGACGAGGGAACATTAAATACTCAAACTGTAGTTGGATGTACAAAGAAAGCCAATGGAGGTACAAGCGGTACAACAGGTTCAGATTTTTATTTAGTTCTCTTAGCTTCTAATATACCCGAAAACTATACACCATATTTCAATGGTTGGGACAGTAGAAATAATGCTCCAACTAGCGGAGTTTCAATTCATCATCCATCAGGTGATATAAAAAAAATATCAACTTACACTACTTCAGCAACTACATCAGACTGGAATAGTAGCGGAGTTAATTCTCATTGGCGACTTACATGGGCAGCTACTGCAAATGGAAATGGTGTTACCGAACAGGGTTCATCTGGTTCGCCTCTTTTTGACCAAAACAAACGAATTGTTGGCGATTTAACTGGTGGTGGTTCTTATTGTACAGCACTAACTGCACCCGATTCTTATGGAAAGCTTTCATATTCTTGGACATCAAACGGCACAACATCCGACACTCAGCTTAAACCTTGGCTTGACCCCGATAATACAGGTACTCAATTTGTTGATGGCAGTTATTATTTAAGTGCTGATTTTACTCAAAGCCAAACAACTGTTGTAGTTACTGGAAAAGTGAATTTTACTGATTTATCAAGTGGAAATCCCACTACATATAAATGGGTTTTTGAAGGCGGAACTCCTGCATCATCAACTGTACCAAGTCCACAAAATATTCAATATAACACAATTGGAACTTATGATGTTACACTTATTGTAACTAAAGGCACTTTAAAGGACACATTAATAATGCCTGATTTAATAAATGCTATAAAACCTTATGCCGATTTCTACGAAAATCAGACTAATATTCTTGTTTCAAGATATATAACTTTTACTGATACATCATTCGGAAGCCCAACTACTTGGAAATGGACTTTTGAAGGCGGAACACCATCAACTTGGACTACAAAAACTCCGCCTCCAATTCAGTATAATTCAACCGGATTGTTTGATGTAGAATTAATTGTTACAAAAGGAACTTATAAAGATACTTTAAAAAAAATTGACTTAATTAATGTTTATCCACCAGAAATTCACGCATATTTTGATGTAAACAGAGATACTTTAGCGCAATTTCAAGCAGCAAATTTTATTGATACTTCTTTTTGTGATACATCAATTATTTCATGGTTTTGGGTTTTTGAAGGTGCTACTACTGATACAGTTACAGTTCAATATCCTACAAACATTCAATACGATTCATTAGGATATTTTGATGTTTATTTAAAAGTTTGTAATGAGTGGGGTTGCGATAGTATTTTAAAAACTGATTATATTACTGTTATTGAACCTGATACTACAGGTGAAAAAGTTCCATTTGCTAATTTTCTGGCAAATAAAACCTTAGTAAATTTACAAGCCGATAGTTTAGTTAAATTTACTGATTTTTCTTATACTAATATTTCAGATTGGGAATGGACTTTTACAGGTGCAGTTCCTTCAACTTCTTCTTTACAAAATCCTGATAGTATTAAATATTTAATTTCTGGTAAGTATGATGTAAAATTGGTTGTTTTAAATCCTTTTGGAACTGATACTTTGGTAAGAACAGAATATATAACAGTTTCAAACGGTATAACAACTTCGCCACCAATTGCAAAATTCACAGTTAATCGACATTTAATTCAAGAAGGTGAAAGTGTGAACTTTACAGACTTGTCTTTTGGTGCAGGTGGGCTTCCAGCAACTTGGACTTGGGATTTTGAAGGAGCAACTCCTGCTACTTCAACAAATCAGCACCCACTTCAAATTTTATATGCTAATTCTGGAACATTTCGAGTTACTTTAACTGTTACCAATATGGTCGATACCAGCACTAAATCAATAGACCAGTATATAATTGTTTCCGCATTACCATGGATAAACTCCTGTGATACTTCAATTGCTAATTACTCATCATTAGAAACATCAAGTTTTGTTACTCCAGCAGTTCCAGGCTCTACAGGATATATGTCTGGTCATAATGGTTTAAATGTTACAGAATTTGCCGATTATTTCGATTATTACATTTATACTCGAATAAATGGGTTATTAGTTCCTGTATCTAAAGTCGTTGTTGGAAATGAAAATTCAACAGTTATTTTTAAAGTTTGGAGTGTTGGAAGTAATGGTTTACCAGAAAATGTTTTAGGTAGTAAAGAAATTAAATTAAATACAATGAATCCATTATATGTTCACTCTATTATGTTTGACGAACCGGTTGATATTTTTGGAAGCTTTTTTGCCGGTTACGAAATTAGTTATACTTATCCGGATGAATTTGCTACTTATATTGTTACTAATAGAACACAAGCCAATGATTTAGGAATATTAAATTCATTTTATTTAAAACAAAATGAAGCATGGTCTAGCTCTACATCTTTATATTCATATAAAACATCTTCTACTATTCAGCCATTAGGTTGTATAGTAGGCACACAAGAAATTTCCTCAAATGACTCTGAAATATTAATTTTCCCAAATCCTTCAAATGGATTATTTAATATTTTTAGTAATATTTCTGGTTTTGAAAATTCTGAAATAAATG
>MENC01000036.1:0-1876 GCA_001768155.1 Bacteroidetes bacterium GWA2_30_7 | reverse complement strand
ACTTCTGTACTGTTTTTTTCCTTCTTTTATGACTAGATTTTATCAATATAAAATAGTTCTTCTATTACTAATTTTTAATGTGAATTATTTACTTATTTCCGCTCAAACAGAAAGTGTTTATGTAGATGTCAGAGGACTTGTAAAATATGATAAAATGAATGTTGATGGTGCTATCGTTACTGTATATGAAGGCTCAACACAGGTTAACAGAGCAACAACAGGATTAAGTGGTAGATTTAATTTCAAACTGCAATTTAATAAAGAATATATCATAGAAATTGCATCTTCCGATTTAGTTACAAAAAAGGTTAGTATTAATACAGCTATTCCTGCAAGTGAAAATTCTATTTGGCCCTATAAATTTACTGTTGACTTGTTTGACGATTTACCAGGGTTAGACAAATCTGCATTATCAAAGCCCGTTACTAAAGTAAAATTTAACGAGCAAAGTGAAGATTTTGAGTACGATACTGATTACACCAACGTAATGAAAAAAGAGATTGATAAAATTTTAAAACAACTCGAATCATTACGAAAAAATCTATACAGTGAAGCAATTGAAAAAGCTGATAAAGCATTTGAAGATAAAAGTTATTTAGATGCAATAAAGTTTTACGAAGAAGCTATTGATATTGACGCATATCAGGAATATCCCGACGAAATGCTTTACGAAATATCTAAAGTAATTTCAAAAGAAAAATCTGGAGATTATTCCTATAACAATGCAATTACTAAAGCTGATAATTTTCTACTACAGAAAAATTATAAAGTATCGAAAGGATTTTATGAAAAAGCATTAGCAATTAAAGCCGACGAAGCATATCCAAAACAAAAATTAGATTATATTAATAAAATACTCGACGAACAAGCTAAACAACAAAAAGCTGATGAAGCAAAAGAAATTGCTTATGAAGCTGCAATTACAAAAGCTGATGCTGCTTACAAAGCAAATAATTATACAGAGGCTGTTAAACAATACAATCAGGCAATTAGCATATCAAATGAAGAAGATTATCCAAAAAGTCGTATAACCGAAATTGATAAATTAATAACTGCTAAAGCTAAATCAGAAGCTGATGCAAAATCTAAAGACGAATCTTATAAAAATGCAATCACCAAAGCCGATGGATTACTGTCGAGCAAAAAATACGATGATGCCAAAACCGCTTACAACGATGCACTTGCAATAAAATCGGGCGAAAAATATCCAAAAGATAAAATAGCTGAAATTGATAAAACAAAAGCCGACCTTGCCAAAGCCGAAGCCGACGCAAAAGCTAAGGCAGAAGCCGAAGCCAAAGCAAAAGCCGATGCCGAAGCCAAAGCACTTGCTGACGCAAAAGCCAAAGCCGATGCCGAAACTAAGTCAAAAGCCGAAGCCGATGCAAAAGCCAAAGCCATTGAAGAAAGCTACACAAAAGCAATCACCAAAGCCGATGGATTACTCACAAGCAAAAAATACGACGATGCTAAAACCGCTTATAACGAAGCACTTGCAATAAAATCGGGCGAAAAATATCCAAAAGATAAAATTGCAGAAATTAACAAAATTCAAGGCGACATAGCAAAAGCCGAAGCCGATGCAAAAGCTAAGGCAGAAGCCGAAGCAAAAGCAAAATCCGAAGCCGATGCCAAAGCAAAAGCACTCGAAGAAAGCTACACAAAAGCAATCACCAAAGCCGATGGATTACTCACAAGCAAAAAATACGACGATGCCAAAACCGCTTATAACGATGCACTTGCAATAAAATCGGGCGAAAAATATCCAAAAGATAAAATAGCAGAAATCAACAAAATTCAAGGCGACTTAGCAAAAGCCGAAGCCGATGCAAAATCCAAAGCCGAAGCCGAAGCCAAGGCAAAATCCGAAGCCGAT
>MENC01000035.1 GCA_001768155.1 Bacteroidetes bacterium GWA2_30_7 | reverse complement strand
AACGAACTATCACTTAATAAACTAGCCAAGCAATTTGCAGATAGAACTATTGACCGTAAATATACTGCAATAGTTTGGGGAAATTTTAATGAAAAAACCGGCACTATTACAGGCAACATTGGTCGTAGCCTAAAAGATAAACTCAAAATGAATGTTTTTGCCGATGGAAGTCAAGGAAAACATGCGATTACCCATTATAAAGTTATTGAAAATTTTCATTATGTTTCGGTAATAGAGTGTAAGCTCGAAACTGGTCGTACACATCAAATAAGAGTTCATCTCGAATATATTGGCAATCCGGTCTTTAACGACGACAAATATGGTGGCGATAGAATTGTTAAAGGAACAACTTTTGCAAAATATAAACAATTCATCGACAACTGTTTCAAAATAATTCCTCGTCATGCTTTACATGCAAAATCACTTGGTTTTATTCATCCTACAACCGGAAAATACATGCACTTTGAATCTGAACTTCCGGCAGATATGTCTGATGTAATTGAAAAATGGAGAAAGTATAGTAATAGTAACGACACAAATTAACTCATTTTTAATCATTTAAGATATTATGCGAACTATAATTTTATTACTGATTTCAAATGTATTTATGATAATTGCATGGTATGGTCATCTTAAATTTAAAGATTATACATTATGGAAAGTAATACTAATCTGTTGGTTAATAGCATTTGTCGAATATTGCTTTCAGGTTCCGGCAAACCGATATGGACATGGACAATTTAATGTAGTAGAATTAAAAACTATTCAGGAAGTAATCAATCTAATTGTATTTCTGGCTTTTGTAATTATTTATTTGAAAGAAGAAATAAAATGGAATTATATTGTTGGTTTTGGATTCATAGTACTTGCAGTATTTTTTATTTTTAAGAAGTGGTAAACAGTAAAACTTAAAAATTTGATTAGTAAAAAAATCCAATAAATGAATGCACTCCGAAAAATAATTAAATATAAAAATGCCACACTTCGACTTCGCTCAGTGCACCGCAAAGACACAAAGACGTTAAGATATACAAAGCTTTAAAAAACAACATATTATAACTATTAAAACTTTGCGCCTTTGTGGCAAAAAAAAGACTTTTCGGAGGGAACTAATAAATGAATTAGTAATTATTTGTACAAAGCATTACAAGTACACAACCTTCAACTATTTCAATATCATTCACTCTGCCAAGTTTGATAAGTTCGTAATTTTCGGTTCCAGGATTAAATATTATGCGTTTTGGCTTTAGCGAGATTATATAATCGTAGTAATTTGCTTGTAAAGAAGGATTTATATACATTGCTATAGTATGTATATCATCAGCCCAAGGCTGACCTACTTGTATTTCAATGCCTTCAACTATTTGCGTTTTTGCTCCAATAGCAACTACCTCGTGGCCATATCTTTTAAGTCTTATAAGAGCCTTATTGGAATGTCTTTCGGGATTTGGGCTAGCCCCCAGTATTAATGTCTTTTTAGACATATAGTCGTAAATATATTATTATGTAAAATTTCGATGTAAAATTAGTTGTAAATTTGCTTCTTGCAAAGAATTAGAATATTAATTTTACCTTTTTAAAAGCATAGATGGATAACATAAATAATACATTAATTAATATTAGTAATCTAAAACAGTATTCGGTTTTTAAAAGTCTAACAAACTCTGAGTTAGAAGAGTTAATACAAGAAAATAATTGTAATTCTTATAAAAAGGGGCAAATTATTTATCATGAAGGAAACAGAGTTAAAGGTTTTTATTGTGTTTATTCAGGAATTATTAAAATATTTAAAACAGGAATCGAAGGAAAAGAACAAATAATTCGATTTGCAAAAGCAGGAGATATTATTGGCTACCGTTCAGTTCTTAGTGGCGAGAATGTATGTACAAGTGCAAAGGTTAACGAAGATGCTTTGTTATGTTTTATTAAAAGCGATGCATTATTTTCGTTACTCAGAAAGAACCCGCAATTTGCAATAGATTTGTTAAAACTAGTTAGTAATGAGCTTGGTGAAGCCAATGTATTTATTACTGAAATTGCACAAAAATCTGTAAAAGAACGACTTGCCGAAACAATTATTTATCTGAAAGATAGTTTTGGAATTGATAAAGAAAACTACTTAAACATTATTATTACAAGAGAAGAACTTGCGAATATTATAGGAACTGCAACCGAATCGGTAATCAGGCTTCTTTCTGATTTTAAAAATGAAAAATTAATTGAAATTAAAGGAAGAAAAATTAAACTGCTGAATATTGGTGCATTACAAAAAATTGCAAGCATTTATGATAGAAGTTAGAAAAGATAATAATAGAACATAAATGATATATAGTGTTAGTAAGAAAACACCAAAAAACAAAAAACAAATGTCAAATAAAGTCCAATTCTTAAAATTCTAAATTTCAAAACCGTTTGAATATTAGATAATTGTAATTTGAGATTTATTTGTTTTTTGAAGATTGAAATTTGTTATTTCTAAAAACACAGCGTTTTCTTAGAGGCACTATATAACTATGTGAAACCTATGTGTTTATGATTCTATGTGGTAAAGAAAATAGAAGTTAGAAATATTGAATTTTGAAAATTTTTAATAGAAAATATCAAACAAGCAATTCATTAATTGTTGTTGCATTCAGAATTTTTGTTGTTCTGTTTGTTTACACAATTTGCAGATTTTTATTTTATAAATTCAATAATGAATCTTTTAACAATCTGTCAATAAGCGATTTGCTTTATATTTTTTATGGTGGAATTAAATTTGATTTAATCCCAGTTGTTTATTCAAACGCTTTATATGTAATTGCTTTTTTGCTTCCTTTCAGGTTTATTTATAATAAGTTTTACAAATATTTCTGGAATACATTTTTTATAATCATCAATTCATTTGTAATAATTTTAAGCTTATCGGATATAATTTATTATAATATTGTACAAAACAGGTTAACTTTTCCCGTTATTAAAAGTGTGATTGGTGAGAACAAACTCACATCAATGTTTTTTAGATATTTAGCTGATTATTGGTATCTTACAGCCGTATTAATATTTCTGATTCTTATTTTAATTTATAGTTTAATCGTTATAGACTTTTCTTATAAAGAGCCAAAAAATAAAATACTTAACTTTCTAAAAAACACTTCTATACTAATAATTTCAGTAGGATTAATGTTTGGTTTTGCAAGAGGAACTTTTATTCCGAGTAATCGCCCGATTAGTTTTGGAAATGCTGGAAAATATGTATCAAATTCAAATCAAATTTCAATTGTTTTGAATACTCCATTTTGCATAATCAAATCATTTAAAATAAACGAATTAAACGAATTAAACTATTTTTCAGACTCTACAGAATTAAATTCATTTTGTAATCCAATTCATAATTCAAATAATGGTTTAAAAAATAGGCAAAATATAGTAATAATAATTCTTGAAAGCTTTGGAAAAGAATACATTGGTTCGTTAAATCCTACTTTAGAAAATGGCAATTATAAAGGTTATACTCCATTTTTAGATTCACTAATCAAAAATAGTTATGTGTTTTGTAATGCTTTTTCAAACGGTCGAAAATCAATAGATGCTTTGCCGGCAATAATTGCTAGTATTCCTTCGCTCGAAAATCCATATATAATTTCGCCTTATGTTGGAAATAAAATAACTTCAGTAGCAAATTTATTGAAAAATGTTGGTT
This sequence comes from Bacteroidetes bacterium GWA2_30_7, assembly GCA_001768155.1. Taxonomy (GTDB): domain Bacteria; phylum Bacteroidota; class Bacteroidia; order Bacteroidales; family GWF2-33-38; genus GWA2-31-9. The sequence goes on along the minus strand of MENC01000035.1, from coordinate 14,796 downwards.
ACAAAAGTATGTTTTTTCATGGTGCATATAATGGTTCGATGGGATTCGATGCGTTTATGAATATTGCAGGATTTGATAAATATTATGGTTACAACGAATTTCCCGAAAAAGAAAAAAACGATGGTTATTGGGGAATTTGGGATGAAGATTTTTTTCAATTTTTTGCATCAACTTTAAATAAGACAGAAAGTCCATTTTTGGGAGTAATTTTCTCATTATCATCTCATTCGCCATTTGATGTGCCAATTCAATATCAAAATAAATTCCCTAAAGGCACTCTGCCAATTCACGAAACGTTGGGTTATGCCGATTATTCATTGAGAAAATTTTTTGAAACAGCCCAAAAAATGAAATGGTTTAATAACACTCTGTTTATAATAACTGCCGACCATCCATCAACGTTTTATCACAAAGAATATAACAGCAATATGGCATTTTTTAAAGTACCGATAATTCTTTATAATCCCAATAACAACATAAAAAAAATTGATAGCACAAATGTTCAACATATTGATATATTGCCAACTATAATGAATTTTATTGGCTACAATAAACCCTATTTTTCGCTTGGAAATGATATGCTTAACGATTCTATCGACCATTATGTAGTTGTTAATAATATTGGAGCTAAGGCAAATTGTGTGATTTGGAAAAACACAGTTTTACATTATTTTGAAGATAAATTAATTGGAATTTACGATATTAATGATAATGCTTTATCTAACAATTTATATGATTCTAAAAAACATTTAATTCCAGAAATGGAAAACCGCTATAAGGCTTTTCTTCAACAATTTAATAATAGTATTATTAATAATAAGATGAGTTATTGATAATTGAAATTTAATTTTCGTAAGCTCTAATTGATTTCAGAGAAATATATATTTATTAGCCCATAGGGCTTCAATGTCAATAAAATACAATATATAAATAAATTTTTGTCCGTAGGACATTAACAAAAAAATAAATATGGCAAATTACAATACTCACTTGTATAATGTTGTATATTCACTACGGGAAAATATTAAACAGTGGTTTGAGTTTTTATTGTCATTAATGCCCTACGAGCAAATTTTTCTGAAAGCAAATTGAATTTACTAATTTTCAAAATATTTTATTACATTTATTTTTTTAAAAATATCAATATGAATACATTAAAATTGAAGATTAAAATTATTGTATTTTTTTTATTACTACTAAATACAATTGCGTTTTCTCAACAATATAATTTTCGAACATATTCTGTAGAAAAAGGTTTGCCAAAATCAGATATTTTCAGCATTATTCAAGATTCGAGAGGATATTTATGGCTTGGAACCGATGGTGGCGGCGCTTGCCGTTTCGATGGAAAACAATTTGTAACTTTCAACAAAAGAAATGGACTTATTGGACAAGTTGTTAGAGCAATCACCGAAGATAGCCGTGGAAATATTTGGTTTGGAACCGACGATGGAATTTCTGTTTTTAATGGATTTAAATACTTTAATATTACTGAAAAAAATGGCTTACCTAAAAATCCAATTCTAAAAATTTATGAAGATTCTCACTACAATATTTGGGTTGGAACATCAGGAGGAGGATTGTGCAAAATAAATTTAGTAAGTAACGATTCAGTTACCATAAAAACTTATAACAAAGATGTCAATAAACTACAAACAAATTATGTGTTTGATATTTACGAAGACAAAAGTAATCGTTTATGGCTTGCACTTTACGGAGGTATAAATATTATAACTTTTGAAAATGATTCAATTTTAAAATTAGTAAAACTCGACCAAGATTACGACGAAATACCGTCAAATGTAATTTTTAATATTGAAGAGGATGTTGAAAAAAACTTGTGGTTTGGCACACAAGACGCAGGTGCTTTTAAAATAATAATTAATGGTTCTGATTCTGGAAAAGTTGTAACATTAAATGAAAACACTCAATTAAATGATGTAACTGTTTGGGATATAATGAATGACAGCAAAGGCAATCTTTGGTTTGCAACAGATAAAGGTGGAATTAATAAATTGTCGAAAGATGGAATGTTCTATATTACTCAACAAAATGGATTATCTGGTAATCAGGCTTATAAATTATTTGAAGATTATGAAAACAACATTTGGGTTGGTACATTTGGAAGTGGATTGTGTCAGTTTTTAGGCGAAAATTTTATTCATTTTTCAGAAAACGACGGATTGGCAAATAAACATGTTTTGTCGATTTTGCCAGATAAAAACAATAGTTATTGGATTGGAACAGATGGTGGTGGGCTACAATATCTCAGCTTCAAAAATAATATTCCTCAATTTAAAACATATACAACTCAAAATGGATTAGTTGATAATTTTGTAAATTCAATTGCAAAAGACAAAGACGATGTTTTATGGATTGCAACTCAAAAAGGAGTAAGCCGCTATGATGGCAAAACATTTAAGCATTTTACTTCCAGCGATGTTAAAATGCTTGAAAATCAAATCAAAAGCATTTATGTAAGTAGAGAAGGATTAGTATGGATGGGAACTAACGACGGTTTAATTTTTTATAACGGAAAAACATTTTTTACAAAACGTGAAGAAGATGAAAATTATGCCTTGTTCAATTATATTAACACAATTTTTCAGGCTCAAAATGGCGAAATGTGGTTTGGAACTTATGGAGGATTATTACGTTACGACTTGAAAAACTTTAATTTTTATGACGAACAGGAAGGTTTGTTAAATAAACAAATTAATTGTTTAGCAGAAGATAAATTCGGAAATATTTTAATCGGAACTTTCGGAAGTGGTTTATACAAATTTAATGTCAATAGCAAATCTGAAAAACCTATTGAACTTATTTTGAACGATAGCCTGTTAGGTTCAAATAATATCTCTTCACTGCTATTTATTGATAAAAATACTCTGATAGTTGGTACAGATAAAGGCTTCGACAAAGTTTTTTTGGACGACAATCACAATGTAGTTAATGTGTTGAATTTTAACGAATCAGATGGTTTTTCGGGAATCGAAAATCACTATAATTCCATTTGTAAAGATGAATCTGGAAATATTTGGTTTGGAACAATTAAAGGTTTAACAAAATATGCTCCCGAGCTTGATAATACAAACCTACAAGCTCCTATTACAAATATAACATCTTTAAATCTGTTTTTTGAAAATATCGACTGGTTTTCAAAAACAGATAGTGTTTTACCTTGGTTTAGCCTTCCCAAAAATTTAATCTTAAAATATTCTGATAATCATTTAACATTTAAGTTTTCTGGAATTTCATATTTTAATTCCGATAAAGTTCAGTATAAATATATGCTTGAAGGACTTGACAATACATGGACTCCTGCCCGTAAAGAAGGCGAAGCGGTTTATCCCGGACTTCCTCCCGGAGATTATACTTTTTTGGTTATTGCTCAAAACAAATTTGGACGTTGGAACAAAGAACCTGTAAGGCTTTCATTTACAATTAAGCCTCCATTTTGGCAAACAACTTGGTTCTATATCAGTTCATTAACATTCATTATATTATGCTTTTATCTGTTTGTAAAACTTCGATTAAGAAAATTAAAACAGGATAAAAAAATTCTCGAACAAAAAGTAAAAGAACGTACTGCCGAAATCGAACGGCAAAATTTTGAAATTTTAGAAAAAAACGAAGAGCTGCATCAGCAAAACGAAGAAATTCTTGCACAACGTGATGAAATTGAGAAACAAAAACACATGGTTGACGAAAAGAATAAAGAAATTACCGATAGTATTCGTTATGCCCGAAGAATTCAAACCGCTGTATTGCCTTCAAGCGATTACATCAATAATGTATTAGCCGACTTTTTTATTCTGTATAAACCTAAAGATATTGTGAGTGGCGATTTTTACTGGATTTTTAAAAAGAATAATTTTTTATTTGTAGCATCTGCCGATTGTACCGGACATGGTGTACCCGGTGCTTTTATGAGTATGTTAGGAGTTTCATTCCTCAACGAAATTGTTGTTCGTGAAGATATAAATACAACCGGAAAAGTATTGGACGAACTTCGTATAAATGTTATTAGTTCTATGCAACAACGCGGAGTTGAAGGAGAGCAAAAAGATGGAATGGATATAGTTTTTGTATCTATTAATATTGAAACAAATAATATGCAGTTTTCTGGAGCAAATAATCCATTATATATAATTAGAAATAAAAATATTGAGGAAATTGAAAACATTGATTTTACTGAAATAGAAGACATTAGATTGTTCGAAATTAAACCAGATAAAATGCCGATAGCTATTTATGAACGAATGGACAATTTTAAAACTCATAATATAGATTTGAAAAAAGATGATTTAGTATATTTAATAACCGATGGTTTTGCCGACCAGTTTGGTGGTCCTAAAGGGAAAAAATTCATGTACAAAAAATTCAAAGAATTGTTAATAGCAAATTCTCAAAAACAAATGATTGAACAAAAAACAACTCTCGATAAAAGTATTGAAGATTGGAAATATAGTTTTGATACTGAATACGAACAAACTGACGATATTACTGTAGTTGGTTTAAAAATTTAAACATAACTTGGTTCAATTGTCAGCGTTATTTTCAGATGTTTATAATTTATTTAGTAGCTCATTTACATGTGTTTACAAGTTAATAAATATTTTATCTCGCTAAGTTCGCAAAGAACGCCAAGTTTAAAGTTCGCAGAGTTAAAAAAACATTTATATTTTTTTTCTTTGCGTTCTTTGCGAATTTTGCGAGATTTTTTTTTATAATCATTCCATTGTGTACCCAAATTTTTGGTCGTGAATGTTTAAAGTGTTTGAAATGAAATTCAGTTATTTTATAATTATTACAATTTTTATTTATACAAATTGTTTGTGTCAACAGACATTTAAAATCAATGAAAATAATATACAATCAAAACCTGCCGGAATTAAGTATAATTTCAGAACCTACGATTTAGAGAAAGGCCTTGATAATTCATACATTTTGGCTTTAGCCGAAGATAAATTTGGAAATATTTGGTTAGGCTCTAACGGAAGCGGAGTTTGCAAATTCGACGGTAACGATTTTAAATGGTTTTCAAATTTTAATGGAGCTTCAAATATTGTTGTACAATCTATTTTCAAAGATTCAAAGGGAAATTTATGGATTGGAACTTTTGGTAATGGAATTTCAAAATTCGATGGTTACAATTTTATTACTTTCAATACAGATAACGGGCTTGCATCTAACAAAATATGGAGTATTAACGAAGACAATCAAGGAAATATATGGGTAGGAACTCACGATAACGGAGTTTCAAAATTTGATGGAAAAAATTTCATTAACTATAATATTAACAATGGATTAATAAGCAATCTTGCCAGAACAATATTCAAAGATAATATTGGTAATATTTGGATTGGTTCAAGTAAAGGAATTACTGTTTTTGATGGCAAATCATTTACTAAATACGATTCAACTAATGGATTACCAGATGAAAACATTATTGCAATAACACAAAACAAAAATAATAAAATTATTATCGGCTCTTATGGAGATGGTATTTACGAATTTAAAGATGGATTATTTAATGAATTTAAATATAACGAGCAACTGACAAGTAAATTTATTTGTGCATTATTAACCGATAAACAAGGAAATATTTGGATTGCAGAATCAAGGGGCGGTATAGATAAGTTCGATGGAAATAAAATCACACATTTTACTGTCAAAGAAGGCTTAAACAATAACGAAGTTATTGCTTTAATTGAAGACAAAGCCTCCAATATTTGGATTGGAACTTATGGCAGCGGATTATGCAAATTCAGTGGCGAAAAATTCAGTTATTTTTCATCAGACGAAGGGTTAAGCAGTAATGTAATAAGAGCAATTGTTGAAGATTCTATTCACAATTTATGGATTTCTACATCTGGCGGAATGATTAACAAGTTCGATAGCCAAAATTTTTATTTCTATAATGAAAATACAGGAATAAATAATCGATTTATTTTATCATCAGTTATTGATAAAAATGGAAATTTATGGTTTGGAACTTCCGGTAACGGTGCAATATTGAAAACAGGCAATAATCTAACCTATTATACAGAAAATGAGGGTTTAAGCAGCAATTATATATTAAACATTTTTTGTGACAGCAAAAACAGGATTTGGTTTGGCACTTATGGCGGGTACGCTTGTTATTATAATAATGGAACTTTTACTAAAATTGATAAGAAAAATGGGTTGACTTCAAATTTCATAAATATAATTACCGAAGACTCTCAAGGAAATATCTGGTTTGGTTCAGAAAACGATGGCGTTTTTGTTTACGATGGAAGAATCGTAAAAAAAGCATTCTTAAACGAAATTGGAAATAAATCAATTAAATCTCTACTGTTCGATAAATCAGGCTGTTTATGGATTGGAACTTACGGAAACGGTGTATATAAAACAGATAAATCAGAAGTCAAATGTTTCAACGACAGTAATGGGCTGATTAACAATTTTGCTCAATCGCTTTTGCAGGATAATAATGGAAATATCTGGATTGGGACTAACAAAGGAATTGTTAAACTAATTGATAATAAAGAAAATAAATCAAAAAACATTAATCTTCCCGTATTTGAAAATTATTACATTAAGTCGTTTGGTTTTAAAGAAGGATTTATTGGGAACAATTGTTCTGCCAATGCAATATTTAGCGATAATAATGGAAAAATTTGGATTGGAACCGGCAAAAATCTTACAAAATATAATCCCGATTTTGATAATATTAATGAAATAAAACCTGCTGTTTATTTAAAGGAAATTAGATTGTTTTTTGAAAGTATTGATTGGAAAAACAACACAAAATATCCTAACTTAAAACGTGATTCTTTATCCGAAAATTATAACGTTCCGTATTCATTAATAGCTCCTTATAATTATAATCATTTTACATTTATATTTTCTGCTGTTAATATGAGTTTTCCTGAAAAAACAAAATACAAATTTAAGCTTGAGGGACTTGACCGAGACTGGAGTCCATCAACAAATAAAAACGAAATTACATATTCAGGTTTAAAACCTGGCAAATATACTTTCTATATTGTTGCAATAAACGAAGATGGCGTTTCATCAGAAAAACCTTACGAATTTTATTTAGAAATTGTACCTCCTTGGTGGGAAACTAATTTATTTAGGATTTGTGCAATTATTTTTATCATAGTCAGTATTATTTTAATTATAAAATTCAGAGAGCAAAAATTGCAAAAAGCAAAAGAAAAGCTCGAACAAATTGTAAAAGAAAGAACTGCCGAAGTAGTTAAACAAAAGGACGAAATTGCCAATAAAAATGAAGAACTAAGTCAGCAAAACGAAGAAATTACAGCTCAACGCGATGAAATTGAGGCTCAAAGAGATATTGTAGTATCTCAAAAAAATCATATCGAATTAATTAATACCGAAATTACCGACAGCATTAAATATGCAAAAAGAATACAAGAAGCAATGCTCCCCGACTTCGCATCGACAAGGGGATTAATCCCCTTGTTAACCCCCAACGACATGGAATCGACAAGGGAATTAATCCCCTTGTTAACCCCCAGCGATATGGAATCGACAAGAGTATTAATCCCCTTGTTAACCCTCGAAACCTTCATTCTCTTCAAGCCAAAAGACGTTGTAAGCGGAGATTTTTATTGGGCAACACAAATATCAACAATGGGTCATGACCCATTGTTAATAGTTGCAGTTGCTGATTGTACAGGGCATGGAGTACCGGGAGCATTTATGAGTATGCTAGGAATCAGCTTTTTGAATGACATAGTAATAAAACAAAAAATTACAACTCCTTCTATAATATTAGATGAACTAAGAATTGCAATAATTGTAGCTTTAAAACAAACTGGCGAAACCGGAACTCAAAACATTTCGAGTTCCCTCAATGTAAAAGACGGTATGGATATGAGCCTCATAGTAATAAACCTTCAAGCGTCCACTTCGAGAACCTCAGTGTCCGAACAAAGCGACCTTGAAACGTTAAAAGAAAGCTCGGTTGAGGCTCTGCCTCAATCGAACATATCCGTACAGGCTGAGCCTGTAAAGATAAAACCGACTGAGGCTCTGCCTCAGTCGAACAGAGGAAGTTACAACGCTCAGTGGGCAGGAGCAAATAATCCGCTTTGGCTCGTTCGCAGTAGCAAAGAGATGCCACCTTTTCAAAAGGTGGCATCTCTGGAGAATACTGTAACACAATCCTCTGAATTGTCGTCTAACGAACCAGAAGTTCGTGATACAGAACTTACAAACCAGAAGTTTGTGTTACAGGAAGTTAAACCCGACAAACAACCCGTTGCCATTTATGAAAATATGAAACCTTTCACCAACCACGAAATACAACTTTATAAAGGCGATATAATTTACTTAATGAGCGATGGTTACGAAGACCAGTTTGGTGGTCCAAAAGGTAAAAAATTCCTTTCAAAAAACCTGAAACAATTATTGGTTGATAATTCGCAATTAACAATGAAAGAGCAAAAAGAAAAATTGGAAAAAACTCTGTTTAATTGGATTGGCGATGGTGAGCAAATAGATGATATAACTATTTTAGGACTATCAATATAATTTACTCCTCTTAATTAAATAAGGAAGCAAAACATTTCTAAAAGAAGAATTTATATCGGCAGTTATTAAGTCAATACCAAATTGTCCGGTACGGATTTTAATCTTATTTAAAAAATCTGTCATTTTAGTAGTATAAATTTCTTTTACATCGTTAGGATTAAAACGAACCTCTTCGCTACTTTCTAAATCAATAAATTTATATGGACGATTTTGAAACTGAAAATCTCTTTCCTGAACACTGTCCATAACATGAAAAAGAATGACTTCGTGTTTATTATACCTTAAATGTTGTAAAGCCGAAAAAATATCATCTTGATTTTCTGTTTCGAGTAAATCGCTAAAAATGATAACCATAGAGCGTTTATGAATATTCTCTGCAATTTGATGTAAAAGCTGTGAGGTAGTTGTTTTTTTATTAACAACAGAGGTTGAATTTCCAAAATTAAGTACCTTTTCTAATTCTGCATAAAGCATTTTCGAATGAGTTGCAGAAAGCCTCGATTCGGTATGAAGTTCAATTTTATCAGAAATGGTTGTTATACCGGCAGCATCTCTCTGTTTTCGTAATAAATTTATTAATGCAGCAGCACAATATACAGAAAAAACCAGCTTGTTGGTTTTGCCTTGTTCTTTGAATGGAAACAACATTGACGAAGAAGTATCAATTACAATTTGGCTTCGCAGATTTGTTTCTTCTTCATATCTTTTGACAAATAATTTTTCGGAACGGGCAAAAAGTTTCCAATCAATATGCCTTGTTGACTCACCGGTATTATATATTCTGTGTTCGGCAAATTCAACCGAAAATCCATGAAACGGACTTTTGTGTAAGCCTGTTATAAAGCCCTCAACAACCTGTTTTGCAATAAATTCCAGATTGTTAAATTGTTCTACGTTGAATATGTCAATTAGATTTTTCATTAAGAAGTTTGGAGTTTAGAGTTTGGAGTTTGGAGTTTGTTTTGTAAAAATCCTAAATCCTAAATTTCAAAATCCTAAATTAATTGAATTGCTTTAAGAATAGCATAAGTGCCAACCAATATTCTCTATTAGTTTCGCATGTTTTCCATAACGATTTTGCACCATGTTCGCCTTGTCCATTTTGAGGCTTAAAAAATGTTTTACTTTTAGAGACGATAACGCTGTCGAACTCAAATACATAGGAATATTCTCGTTGTGAAGAAGCTACAAATGCCGGTTTATTAAAACCATATATTGATTGCTTTATATCCAGACTTGGTTGAAAAAACTCACCCGGACTAAATGCAACTACTCCTTGTACTTTATCGTTTTTATTGGCAATTAACAAACTTAAAGATGCCGAATATGAACTTCCAAAAAGAACTACCGACTTTTTATTTTTAGCAAAAGCATAATCTATTGCTGCTTCAATATCCTGCTTTGAATCAATATATGCCTGTGGTAATCCTTTTTCAGATGCTAATTTAGCAGTTTCATTTGCTACATAATTTGATTCTTTTCCGGAACGTAAATCAACAGCTAAACAATTAAATCCCAGCTTTGTAAGTTTATTTCCAATTTCCTTGTATTCTCCTTTGCTGGAATTTGCTTGATGAAACAATAAAATATATGGATTTTCTTTTTCTCCTTCATAAAAATCGGCAGTAATTGTAAGCCCATCTTGTGAAGGAAAAGTTATTTTAGTTTGTGCATTTACACATACTGAAAGTAAAAGAATATTTATAAAAAGTATATATTTCATAGGCTTATTTCATGTAATAAGTAATATTTAATAGGTAATATTTAAAAAAACGTAATTATTTAAAGTTATATAAAAAATGCAAAATCTTAAATATTACATAACTAATAATTCATTTCAGCCAATACAATCACTTTATTTTTATAAAGCTCAACCACTCCCCCATCAATTTCAAAAAACTTTTCATCTCCATCAATGTTTCTGATTTTGATATTTCCTCTTTCGAGTAATGAAACTATTGGAGCGTGATTATTTAAAATTTCAAAAGAACCATCAACTCCGGGAAGCTGTATTAAGCTTACTTCTCCTGAGAACACATTTTTTTCGGGTGTTACAATTTCTAAAAACATCTTTCCGGATTTTTTAATATTAATCTATTTTCTTGAATCTGTAAGAAGTTTTTCGCCTTTTTCGATTGCTTCTTCAATTGTTCCAACAAGGTTAAATGCTGCTTCGGGATACTGGTCAACTTCGCCGTTCATTATCATATTAAATCCTTTAATAGTATCTTCTATTGTTACCATAACTCCTTTTAAACCAGTAAATTGTTCGGCTACGTGGAAAGGTTGCGATAAAAATCTTTGAACTCTTCTGGCTCTGTGAACGATTAATTTATCTTCTTCCGAAAGTTCGTCCATTCCAAGAATTGCAATAATATCCTGAAGCTCTTTATATCTTTGTAAAACTTCTTTAACTCTTTGAGCACAATTATAATGTTCGGCTCCAACAACTTCCAGAGATAAAATTCTTGAAGTTGAATCTAATGGGTCAACTGCCGGATAAATTCCTAATTCTGATATTTTTCTACTTAATACGGTTGTAGCATCCAAGTGTGCAAATGTAGTAGCAGGAGCAGGGTCGGTTAAGTCATCAGCAGGCACATAAATTGCTTGTACTGATGTAATTGAACCTCGTTTTGTAGAAGTAATTCGTTCTTGCATTATACCCATTTCGGTTGCTAAAGTTGGCTGATAACCAACTGCCGAAGGCATACGTCCTAAAAGTGCCGAAACCTCAGAACCTGCCTGAGTAAATCGGAAGATATTATCTATAAAAAATAAAATATCTCTTCCGCCAGATTTTTCGTCTCCATCGCGAAAATATTCGGCAATTGTAAGACCCGATAATGCAACAGTTGCTCTTGCTCCCGGAGGTTCGTTCATTTGACCAAACACCAACGTTGCCTGAGATTCTAAAAGTTCTTTGTGGTTAACTTTTGATAAATCCCACCCGCCATTACACATATCTTCTACAAATTCTTTTCCGTATTTAATTACGTTCGATTCAATCATTTCGCGAAGTAAATCGTTACCTTCTCTTGTTCTTTCACCAACACCTGCAAATACCGAAAGACCTTCGTATCCTTTTGCAATATTATTAATCATTTCCATGATTAACACAGTTTTGCCAACACCGGCACCACCAAATAATCCAATTTTACCACCTTTTGAATAGGGTTCTAATAAATCAATTACTTTAATTCCGGTATATAAAATTTCTGATTCGGTAGATAACTGGTCAAATTTTGGAGGAGCTGAATGTATCTGATAACCACCATCTTTTGATATGCTTCCTAAACCATCTATAGGGTTTCCGATAACATTAAGCAATCGTCCTTTGATTTGCTCGCCAATTGGCATCCTGATTGGAGAACCAGTTGAAACAACTTTCATTCCGCGTTGTAATCCATCTGTTGCATCCATTGCAATAGTACGAACTGTTTTTTCGCCTATATGTTGCTGACATTCAACCACAAGGATTTCTCCAGTTTCACGAGTAATTTCTAAAGCTTCAAGTATATGAGGTAGCGTACTTCCTTCTTTTTCGAAGCTCACATCAACAACAGGTCCGATAACCTGAATAATTTCTCCAATATTTTGCGACATTTTAAATGTAATTTTTTAATAAGCTACAAAAATAATATATTTAGTTAATTAAGAATAAATATTTTTAAATATAGTAGATAAATTGATAAAAATATTAGAAAACAAAATACTAATGCTTTACAATTCTGTGGTTTATTTAAAAGAAAAAATTGAAATCATAACACAAAATGTAATATCTATCAGACCTCACTAAAAGCCCCAAAAAATCAGAAACCACATCACAGATTAAATTGAAATTATTAAAATTGAATTGAAATCAATAAAATTGCAGATAATTTAGTTCTAATAATAAAAAAATTACAGCAATGAATTTACAACTTATTTTAGGAGCGGATAAAAAAAATCCATATTTTAATATTTGTACAAATCCAGAAGAACCAACTCTTATATACATATATTTTGGTGCTGCGTTACTTTCTGTTGTACATAATGATTCAAATTCGTTTGAATTTAAACAGGAAGTAGCAAGGTTATTTAATGCAAATGTAAACAGAAAAAAGTTAAAAGAAATTTTCAAAGTATCATACAATACAATGAAGCGATGGGGAGATGCACTAAAAACAGGTGATCCTGTAATAATCATAAAAGCCTTTTCAGGACAAGGCGGAGAAAGAAAAATAACAACAGAAATAAGAGCCTACATAGTACATCGTTTTAATAGGATTTATAAGAATCATCGTCATAATTATAGTTCAATAATAAGAGAAGAATTATTAGAAGTATTTAATTTGAAAGTAACATCAGAAACATTGCGACCAATATTTAATGAACTAAAAAAAAACTAAATATCACTCCAAATCCCCCTATTAAATTATCGAATACATTCGAAATAAGCAATATAAATCAACAAGAAGAAACTAACACATTATTATTAAAAAACAATTTAGACAATACTTGTCAAACAGTCCCTGTGTTGTTAAACAAGAACGACAATCGCAATACATCGGAAATAGATATAAAAATTACAAATAATTTTGTTTTTTGTCATCATATAGGAATTTTACTATTTATCACATATCTGACAAAAATATGTAAAGAAGTGCCCTTTTCACTTCAATGGTTTGTAACAGTACTAATAGGAGCAGTAAATATAGAACAAACCAAACTTCTTGATTTTGAATCAATAAACTTAATCTTTGGAAATTTTATAAAGAATTTAACCCTCCAGCGAATACAATTATCAGAAATAGGAACTAAAGAAAATTTAAAGAAATTATTACAATTTAATGCACAAATAATAGGAATTGAGAATGATACAAAATTTTATTATGACCCTCATACAAAGCGATATACAGGTATGTATAAAATATTAAAAGGCTGGTGTGGTAATTTAGGAAAAATAGCAAAAATACTCAATATTGATTTTTTTCACACCACAAAAGGTTATCCTTTATATTTGGAACATGATGATAATTACTACGATATGCGAGAGCGATTTTTAAAACAAGTAGAAAGACTAAGAGAAACATTAAATATTCCAGAAGAAAAAAATCTTACATTTATCATTGACAGAGGCATCTACAAAATGGAGCTTTTTAATAATCTGATAGGAACAAAAAATCATATAATAACCTGGGAAAAAGATTATGAAAAAGGTCAGTGGAGAGAGTCTAATATGACAGGCAATTTTACAATTACAAAATATAGAAATAGCTCGAAAGATTTATTAACATACAATATAAAATATACCGAACAAGAATGGTCAAAAAATAGTAAAATACGACAACTAATTGTGTATGCAACCAATCCTAAAAATGTATCAATAGAGTTATCAATTCTTGTAACAAATCCTGCAATACCAGCAAAAGATTGTATTACAGATATGTTAAACAGATGGATACAAGAGAATGATAATAAATATTTAATTACACACTTTGGAATAGACTACATAACAAGTTATGATATATTTACATATAAAGAAATCAAACATATTTTAATAGAAAAAAATATAAAAAGCGGAGAATTAAAATCTTTGCAAAATGAAAAAAAAAATATTGAAAAAGAACTATCAAAATATTTAATTTCAGAAAATCAAAATAAAAAATCAAACAAAAAAATTCAACAAAAAATTAATTTTTTATCAAATGAGTTAAAAAGAATCAAATCAGAAATCAAAAATGTATATAAAACACAGTCCAAAATTGATTATCTAATTAAACAAGAAACAATTAAATTAGATACATGCAAAAAAATAACTATGGACACCATAAAAATTATAGCACGTAATATTTTTTATTTATCTATAAAACAATTTATAAAAATGTATGATAATTTTAGAGATGACCACGTTATTTTTAGAAACTTATCACAATCACATGGTTGTATAATGCTTGATAAAGAAAATGTGAGAGTTCTTTTATACCCTACTATACGATACAGTCCTAAAATTAAACAAATAATTAAAGAATTTCTGGATATTATTAATAGTCAGAATAATGTTCTACCAGATAACTCAAACAGAAAAATTACAATTTCATTATTAGAAGAAAATTCAATTGTGTTTGCGATTCAAAATCAATTAAAAATACCTTTTTAGTGAGGTCTGGATTTATTATTATTTGTCTGAAAAACAGCTACTAACACGTATATAGATTCCTCACGAGAGTTTACACTGAGCGAAGCGAATGTGTTCGGAATGAC
>MENC01000034.1:0-9621 GCA_001768155.1 Bacteroidetes bacterium GWA2_30_7 | reverse complement strand
AGTGGCTGCGGTTGGGTCTTGGCGGTTATTTCTGCCTCTCCAGCCGGGCCAATCAATATAAACGAATTTTCCGGTTGTATGTCCGCTGGTTTGGTTTTTAGCTTTAATTAAGTATCTGCCCCAATCGGGATAGTTTACTCTTAAATTCCAACTGCCTTTTCCGTTTTTAGTATTAATAGTTTCAGATTTAATAGGCTTATTATAAGAATTATTGAAGTAGTTAGCCGATTCTGAATTATCCCACCACCAATACCAATCGACTTTGTAAAGTTCTATATCTAAAACATTTGACTCATTTATAATTTTTCCATCTTTGTCAACAACTACAAATTCAATTGTATTGTTAGTATCTGAAAGTAATGATTGAGTTTTAGCTGTTTTTATTCCTGTATATGATTCGTAAGGATTTAGAGGAAGCGAAAATTGGTCGATGCTGAAATTACCTCCATTTTCAAATACCTTAGTTACAAAAGTAGCTGTTAGTTTTCCGGGAGCGTCGGAGTTTGTTTTAAAGTCATTGGTGATATTGGCTTCGCCATTTTCATTCAAATCTGATGAGAAAATATTTTGCTCTTCGGTTATGAAATTATTTGTAGGGTCGGTAAAATTGAATTCTTTAAATTTTTCAAAAGAAGTGTTTGATTGTTTGATAAATAAATCGACTTTTGCATTCAAATTTTTAGCAATTCCACCATGTAACCATTTTGCCGAAAGTACTCCGGTAGTTGACTTATTTGCTTCGAGAAATTCTTTTCCAAAGTCAAGATTTATTTTTAATCTATTAGGTTTAATGGTTTCAATTTTCAGAGTTTTTGTATAACTATTTCCGCCTATCGAAATGCTTATATTGTAATCGCCTGTGATAGCATCGGCATCGGTTTTTGTTTTGAAACTATAAAAGCCATTCTCGTTTCGTTGCTGTGTAAGCTTTTGAATTAGTTGATTTTTAGGGTTTCGCAATTCAAAAATAATTGGATGATTTTCTGGCAGTTTTGAAACATCTTCGTGAATGAACGAAATATAAATTGAATCACCCGGACGCCAAACTCCACGTTCGCCATATATAAAGCCTTTTTGTCCGTTATTTACATAAGTGCCACCAACATTAAACTGGCTTACAGATAGCGAATAACCGTCCTGAATTTTTAAATATGCACGTTGTTTATCTTGTTTTGCAATAACAAAATACACATCATTTACGATTCCAAAATCGGCAATTCCATCTGAATTGGTTTTTTTCGATTTTATTAATTGTTGTTGATAATCATACAGTTCAACTACTACACCTTTTATTGGGTTCGTTGTATGTAAGTCTGTGGCAAATACGTTTAAGCTTTTATCGTTTCCTTGTTTTGAAATTAAACCGATGTCGGAAACTAAAATATTTTGAGATATTGTGCGGTCGTAGCTGTAATAGGCTTCGTGGCATGGATTATCACGATTTTTCCAGTAATCGTTATCGTAATAATAGTAATCGCCATCGTAGTATTCTTCGCTGTTTTCGTTTTCTGAGTCTGTATTTTCGCTTTCATTTTCAGAAGTTCCATCGCTACATTTATATAGAGAATATTCTTTTTTAATGCTGATTGAAATTCGATAAATCGCTCCGGGTTCGGTATTTATGATTTCGTTAATGTCAATTGAAAAATGGTTCCATTTGCCTAAATCTGTATTTGCAAATTCGTCAAGTTTAATTGTTTTGGTAACAATGGCTTTCCCAACTCTGTAAAGGTCGTATTGCCCACTAATATCATTAACTTGCAAAAATTGTTTGATGTTATTTTCGTATATTTTTGTAATCGAAACATCAACTGCATTAAGGTTTACAGCCTCAAATGGTAAATAAACTCCCTTTGACGAAGTTGGTAAAATTACACCTTTGGAAACAAATCTAACAGCAGGTTTAAGGTCTTCAAAATTAATAGTGTATGAATAGCTATTTTTAAGTTTAAATCCAAGAATATTGCCGATTCCTTCGTAAATATTGATTGTATATTCGCCTTTTAATCTGTCGGCTGGATAAACTTTTACAATATTTTCATCAATCAGAAATTTTGGGGCAGAAAGGTCGGTGAAAGTAATTAATCCGTCTAAAAGTTGATTTGGTTCAAGTGGGTCAGAAAATTGTAATTGTAAACACTGTTCGGGCTGGTTAATTACTTTGTAATCCAATAATTTAAAATCGTCTAACGATGGAATTTCGACTAAAAGTTCATTTTTGTTATCAACATTTATTATTGAACCATCCCATTTTATTTTCACATTTGAGGGTTTTTCGCCTCTGATTATGCTATCAATCTCAAACTGAAAAGTTTTATTATCTGTTGAAGGTAGCCATACAATATTAAGCTTATTTTGCTCTTGCTCTGCTTGAAGTATTTTGCTGATATTTTCGGCTTTTTCAACGTCAGTAGTTTCGAGTAAGCCAATTATTTTTTGAAGTTTTAATGTTTTTTTATCAGTTGTTTTTTGTTGAATTACGCTTACCTTAAAACCTTGCTTAATTGTTTGAAAATTAAACTGAAATAGCTTAAAATCGTCTTCAACTTTTATTAATTTACTTAACTGAAATTGTGCTAAATAAAAAACACCTGATGGCATATCTTCGTCAGGTTTAAACTCTATAATATTATCTCCAGCCCAATATGCACTTCCTTTTATTTCGGGACTAAATTCAAAAATATCTTCCGGAATTATTTTAGCTGAATCAAGTTTGTCAACGACTTCGGAAGTTAACAAAACTTTAATTACTGCCTGTTTTGAAATCATACCAGATGTATATCCCGAAATATATTTAGCAAATTCAGGATTTACTTTTACTCGTAAATTTGTCTTTGGTTTAATTAAAATTGCAATTAAAACAATTGAAGCTAAAACTATAAAAGTCCCTAAAAAAAGTTTTTTGTTTTTCATATATTTACATTTAAATTATTTATTATATCGCAGTTAATCAATAATGTAGAATTATTTAATATAGATAAATCAATAAAACATTATCATTTACAATATTATGATAATTAATTTATTTATGAGTCAACTCCGAAAAGTTTTTTTTTGCCACAAAGACACAAAGACACAAAGTTTTTCAAAAATATACAACTGTTTTTCAACGCCTTGTTTCTCTTAGAGTCTTTGTAACTTCATGGCAATTTTCTGTTTCACTAAAAATGTTGAATAACCTTTTACTTAACCTTGTAAGTTTTCAATAATTGGTGATAGATTGCTTCGTTCTTCGTGACGACTGCAATTCACGTCATTGCGAGGCACGAAGCAATCTCAGTTTGAGAAATTATAGTTTTTTTCACCAATTATTGAGAACTTACTTAATCTTTATAAGAAAACAGCTTCTTATTTTTAATAAATTTTGAAACGTACTTTGGTACCATAGTTTCCCAATCAGAATCTTTATTTTTTATTTTTTCCAAAACTTGATGTGAAGTAATGTAAAGCCATGGTTTTTTGATATTTGGAACATCTAACATTTTTCCACATTCTTGTAAATATTTAAAGAAAAATTTAATGTTTTCAGGAACTTGAATATTACTTAGATTTATAATTACATCTTTATCGGTACATGAAGGATAAACATAGATTTTCAGGTTTTGGGCAAATAATCGTCCGAATGCTTCAATAATTCCACCTTTTAAATTTATATAAAACTTTTCGTCCATTACTTTTAATAATGTAGGTAAACCCAACAACAGCCTTAGTTTTTGTATATTAAAATTTGATAAATAATCTATCAATTTATAAAATTCACGATAATCCGAAATCATAACATTTTGTCCCATTCCTGTAAGAATATCAACTCTATCAAGAAAATCACGCTCGTCAAAATCGCCCTCATCCATTAAATTATTTAAAGTGATTTCGCAAAGAACTACAGTATTCGGCTTATCATATCCAACTTCTTTTTTAAACAGTGCAAAAGAAGTTTTAAGCATATCAAAACCTACATAAGTAATTGGTCTGAAACTTCCTCTGAAAACCAATACATTTTTTTTGTATAACATATCTGATGGAGAATGAACAATTCCTTTACGGTCGAACATTACAACGCTTGTCATTCCATTTTTAACCAATTGCACACTAAGTAATCTGTTATCAACGTATTTTAGTTCAGGTCCAGACATTCTTGCCATATTAATTTCAACTCTTTCGCGAGATAAATTATCCATTAATGATTGAAGAAAAATATTTGGTTTGTTCCAGTAATAAAAACAAGCATATATTAAATTTATACCTAATATTCCTAAAGTATATTGTTGTAATAGATTATCATTTTCCATTAAACGCACATGTATAACAACATCGTTGGGCTTTTCATTATGGGTTAGTTGAAATCTTACACCAATCCATCCTTGCCCTTGATTTGTTTTTTTAAAATTTATAGTTTCAACTGTATTTGCAAATGCGAAAAACTTAGTAGAATCAGCTCTTTTATCAGCTAAATATTTTATTAATTCGTTATATTCTTTTGAAAGCATTTTGTCGAGTCGAGCTTCTGAAACATATCTGCCGCTTTTATTTTTATTATAAATAGCATCGCTGAAAATTTTATCGTAAGCAGAAATTGATTTAGCAATTGTTCCTGAAGCTCCGCCAGCCTGAAAAAATGCCCTTGCAACTTCCTGTCCACCACCTATTTCGGCAATTGTACCATAAATAGATTTATTTAAATTTATGTTTAATGCTTTTGTTTTTTGAGATAATATTTCCCTTGTCATAAATTGCTTTGTTTGATAATTCAAACCTAATTAAATTAAAAAAATTGTCAAATTTTTTATGATTTTATCTTTCAAATATCTTCCAAATCGTAAATTGTAAATCAGTAACACGCTTGAAGGTGGCTATCGCCACGCTTCAAGGTGTTAATTACGTACATCGTACATTAATTATATGGTTTTAAGTAAGCTAACCCTTTCAAATACCAATTTATTAAACCAGTTCTGGCTATTTGTGAAGTTCACTATTTTTTCTGTTCGTTCGTTCAATTCTGAAGTTAATCCATTGTCGTTGATGAATATAATAGCTTCTTCAAACGATTTTAACATACTTATATAAAACGATTCTTGTTTTATATACTTTTCTGATGAATATGTTTGAGCTATTTCAATATTATAAAGCATAATATCGGCAATTATTCTATTTTCAACACCTAACTGGATGAATTTTCTGATATATTTTTGGGCTACAGAGCGTCTTGCTTTTGGTTTACGACCATTTTCGGGGAAATATTCTTTAGTAATTTTAAATTTACATTCTGCTAACAGCTTGTCTTCTTTAGGATTAAATGCAAAATCGTAATAAGCCTTTACGTCTTTGAACCTTTTATATAAATCAAGTATTTGAGCTTCGAGTTGGGCTTTTTTTAAATTTTTTAAATAGTTTTTTAAATCTTTCTGACTCATTGTTACTTTTATATAAAGAAGTTAGAAAATAGAAATTAGAAGTTAGAATTTGCTAATGCAATAAAGCTCTAAATCAAATTCCTTAAATCAAAAGTTTAGATACAGAAAATTGGTTTGAAATATTGGCAATATTTTTTCCTGTAAATACTCCTTTTTCATTAATAAACCTTGAAACCAATGTATTAGGGATTTTTTCAAAATATGAATTTTCTACTTTCATTTTCGTTTTAATACTATTTAAAATTTCGTCAGCAGAATGATTTTCAATTTTTTGAAATTTATTTATTATATCCATATTGGCATTTTTTTCATTAAAAAACTTTCTTGAATCTGCAAATACAAAAACCGGTACTGCATTATATTTTCCGGTGATTGCGATTGCTTTACTTCCGGTTTTATTAATAAAATAATCGTTAAAAACGGCATCTGCACCTAAAAAAATCATATTTACATTTTCTATAATTGTTCCAATTGCAGAATCTTCTATTAATGTTACATCAAAACCATTGTCTGCCAGATAATTTGCTTGTATTAACCCTTCTTTTGCAGGATGTGAAACTGTTTGAAATACCTGAACCGCTATATTGTTATTTTTAAATTCATCAAACAACATCTGAATGGTAGAACTATTGCTATGTAGTAAAACTTTTTTGTCGTGAATGTCAAAAATAGTTACAAGGTTATTATAAAGTAATTTATCTATTGAACTCCAGACTTCTTTGTATTCTTTAATAAAACAAATAGCATCTTCAGAGCTTTTTAATTCGGTAATTGATAAATCAAGAAATTTAAATAGTTCATTAATAAAGTGAAAAATAGACGTTAGTTGCGAATGTTGCTTATAAACTTTATAAAGCTGGTCGATTAAAATATTATTAACCAGATTAATATTTTCGTCTTTATTTCTGACGTAAAATTCTTCGGCTGCTACAATAACCTCATTCAATAAACTTATTGAGCCAGATTTATTGTCATTATTAATAT
The DNA here is from genome assembly GCA_001768155.1 of Bacteroidetes bacterium GWA2_30_7. Taxonomy (GTDB): domain Bacteria; phylum Bacteroidota; class Bacteroidia; order Bacteroidales; family GWF2-33-38; genus GWA2-31-9. The sequence continues at coordinate 3,226 of MENC01000034.1, read as the reverse complement.
TATTTACACTTCGTATTAAACTTTTCATAAATTTTTAACGACTGTAAATATAAAAATTATTTTAAAATAACAATCTAATATTTAATTTAGTGCCACTAAGAAAACGGCATTTTTTAAAAAATAACAAATTTCAATCTTCAAAAATCAAATAAATCACAAAATACAATTATTTAATATTCAAACGGTTTTGAGAATTAGAATTTTGAGAATTGGATTTTATTTGAGATTTGATTTTTGTTTTTTGAAGTTTTCTTGCAAAAACTAATTATGAATACTTATAAATGAAATTACATTTGATAAAAATGGTTTCATTTCGTTAAACATTGAAGAGTGTCCAGATTTTTCAAGTAAAACAAATTGCTTATCAGTTGCACCAATTTTATTAAATCCGTCATAACCTACCGCTACAGGTATTACAAAATCGTATTTTCCCCATAAAAATATTGTTGGAATTTTAATTTTATATAATTGGTCAGAAAGGTTTAGGTTTTTAACTTCATCAAACATTTTAATTGATGTAATTCTTAAATTTATTTTTGCAGTTATTGGACTATAACCAGATGTATATAAGTGATTTAACACACTACTTATTTCCAGTGGAGTATCAAAGATAATTAACCCATCGGCATTTAAATATTTTTCAACTTCAAATCCATATTTATTTAATCTTGCTATTGTAGTATCTGCAAATGTTATTGTTGTGTCAATATTTTTACAATAATTATAAATTTCTTTCCATTCATTTGAGTAATTACTACTTTTTAATTGCTGTAATGATATATCTTTTAGTGCATAATAAACTTCTTTATTACATGCAAAGTTGTGAGCACCATCAACTTCAATCCATCCCGAAATGTTATTTTGATTATTTCCTTTTATTAAATATGCAGTTCCTAATGTTCCGCCCCAGCTATGACCCATAAGAAACAATTTTATAGATTGACCATATTTGGATTTTAATAAAATTATTAATTTTTCTAAATCCTCAACATGCTGTTCTACACTTAATAATTTGCCATTAAATTTTCCTATTGAGGTTCCCGAACCTCTTTGGTCATAATATACCATTGCAAAATTCGATTCGAGTTTATCAGAAAAAGCTTTACTAAAATTATTATATATCTGTGCATCTCCACCCGGTCCTCCATGTAATACAATTACAAATTTGTTTGATAATGCATTTCCTTCAACATAAACCGGTAAATCGGCGCCATCATTTCTTAAATAGAAAAAATCTTGAAGATTTTCTGTATCTTCTTTTTTGCAACTGCTTATGAATAATATGATTAATATTATAATTGTTAAATATTTCATTACTATTTGTTAAATGAATTTTTTAAAAATTTATAAGTAATTCCTATTTCAAAACCAAAGCCCATGTTAAATAATGTGTTATAGGGAAATATTAAATAATAGCTTGGTTTTATGTACCAGCAAATTGGTTGTGTAGTTCTTACACTATAATCTTTGCCATAAGCAACTCCTAAACTAGCTGTAAAAAAACCATGTCCGGGAATAAATACTTTTTCAACATTTCCTTCATCGTCAACAATGTATGTTTTAGGTTGAAAGGTTTTTAAATAGCCAAAACCATAAGAAAATTCTTTAAATCCGCCTCTTCGTCCGGTTCTGCGACGTGATAATTCGGGGTTTAGCCAAAAACCTGTATGATTATTTTTATGATAATATCCCGTTAGATTAGCAGAAAATATCCATTCTTTACGAACGGTTTTCATTCCTTTTCTTCGTGGAATTCTGGGTTTTTCAACTATTTTTCTTTTTATAGGATATTCAACTCCAATTTTTAATCCGGGATGAAACGAGTTAACTCCATAATATGCAATTCTTGCACTCAGTTTTTCAATCCGACTTGTATCAATATATGTTTTTTTTGTAAGTTTTACGGTTTGAGAAAACCCTGATGAACAAATAAATAAAATTAAAACTATTATTATGTACTTCATTAGTTTGAATGATAGTCAATAAATTTCTAAGTTATTAATCTTATTTCTTAGGAACAATACTCATTATAGGAATTTTAGAGCGATGTATCAATTCTTTTGCAAGTGAACCAAGAAAGTACTGAACAATATCATTTTCTTGCTGAGTCATAATTATAATAAGGTCGCCTTTTACATCATTAGAATAATCTAATATCGAATCGCATATTTCATTATTTGAACCACTTACGTGCAGCATTTTAGTTTCACATTCAATTCCGCTTTTTTGAATAAATTTTTGAACTTGCTCCATTTGCAACTTCATTCTGCTAATTAAATAATCGTCTTTTGTAGTTACAACTGAAACTGCATGAATTTTTGAATTAAATAATTTTGCGAAAGTTAAAGTATTTGCTACTTTTTGAGTTGTTTCTTTGGTTAAATCTAAAGGTAAAATTATATTATCACATCCGGCTCTGTGGTGTTTGCCTTCAATACTTATAACAGGACAGCTTGCTTCCTGAATTACTCTTAATGTTTTACTTCCAATAACTTTCTCCATCATGTTTTCGGGTTTTTTTGAACCCATTACAATAAAGCTAACGTTTAAATTATCAGCAATTTCTAATATTTTTTCAACTACTTTTCCATTTGTAATTAACGAATCAACTTTGATTCCTGTTTTGCTATGAACTACGTCAGCATATTCGTCAAGTTTAACTTTCAGTTTATAAATAATATCTTTTTTTTCATTGTCTGAAAAAAGTCCGAAAACTGAATTATTTTCTCTTACAACATGTAAAAGTGTTAATGTTGAATCAGATAGTCGAGCTAAATTATAAGATTGTTCGAGAGCAATAAATGATTGTTCTGAAAAATCAAGCGGTACTAATATCGTCTTTGTTGCCATTTTCATTTTTTTTGAATAGTTTTGAAATTTGATACAAAATTAACATATTAAACGATATGAAACAAATTGAAGCATCCGAATTGATATTAAACCCTGATGGAAGTATATATCATCTTAAATTAAGACCCGAAAATATTGCCGACAACATAATACTGGTTGGTGACCCTGGTCGTGTTCAAATGGTATCATCTTTTTTTAGTAAAATTGATTTTAAAGTTCAAAACAGAGAGTTTGTAACTCACACCGGAACTTATAATGGAAAAAGAGTTAGTGTAATTTCTACAGGAATAGGATGTGATAATATTGATATAGTTGTAAATGAACTTGATGCTATTGTTAATATTGATTTAGAAAAAAGAATTGCAAAAGAAAATCA
>MENC01000033.1:17571-23087 GCA_001768155.1 Bacteroidetes bacterium GWA2_30_7 | reverse complement strand
AGGTTATCAATATTTTGTCGTAATGTATTTTTTACATAAATGTTTAATTCTTTTAGTATTAAGGCTGGGTTGTCAAAACCAATCAGTGCAACAATTTGATTTAATCCGGCATTTCCTATTAATGTCATAAATGCACCCGGCACACCATGCCCCGTACAATCTGCAACGACAATAATACATTTAGAATCAATTTGTTTGTACCAATAAAAATCGCCGCCAACAACATCTTTTGGTCGGAATACAATAAACGAATCGGTCAATAACTGATTAATGTATGAAATAGGTCTGAGTATTGCTCCCTGAATATTGCTTGCATAATTTATGCTGTCGGTAATTAATTTCTTTTGGTCGATGACTACATCACGCTGGCGTTCAATTTCATCTCGTTGTGAGGATATTTCTTCGTTACGTTGATTTAATTCTTCATTTTTATATAAAATTTCTTCGCTTTGAGCAGTTATTTCTTCATTTTTTTGATTGAGATATATATTTTGGTCGTCTATAATATTTTTCTGTTTTCGAGTAATTCGTAATGAACGTAGAATTATAATTGCAATTGCAACTACCAATAACAAACCACAAACTACAAACACAATTATAATTTTTTGTTTTTTATTTTCTGAAAGTTGTAATTCTTTTTCTTTATCAAGTTTATCAATTAATAATTGTTTTTTTTCGGTTTCGTATTTTGTACCCATTTCGGCAAGTGCTTTGGTTTTACTTTCGCTAAACATGCTGTCTTTTGTTGTTATAAATATTTCGGTAAACTCGACATATTTTTTAAAATTATTAAGTTTTTCATAAACATTCATAAGATTTTTTGCACATTCATTAATACGTGGTAATGCGTTTATTTCGTTTGCAATATTCAAAGATTTTAAGCCATAATTAATTGCTTCGTTGTAATATTTATTTTTTTCGGTTTGTGTTTTTGCAATCGAATCGGCAATATCAATATTAATAGATGCTATGTTTCCCAAAACCAAAGAGATTCCATTTTTATCACCAAATTCTTCTTTAATTTTTAAAGATTTCAAAAAATAATCTAATGAACTATTGTAAAGTCCTTGTTCTTGAAGTATATTTCCAATATTAGTATAACATTTAGACATAGTATTTTTATCACCGGATTCTTCAGATATTTTCAATGATTTTATATAACTTTCTTTGGCATTGTTAAAATTTAATTTTTCTAGTTCCTCATTTCCTTTTGAACGAAATTGTAAACCAATTCCATAATATACATTACCGATATTATTATAACATATTGAAATTACAATTTTATCGTTTAGTTTTTCATTAATTGTTAACGCTTTTGTATAATATTCTAACGCGCTATTGTAATAATCTTGACGATAATAAATAAGTCCAATATTTATATAGCAATTTGATAGCCATTGCTTATTATTCAAATCTTCTGAAATTTTCAACGACTTTAAAAAATATTCTAAAGATTCGTCGTAATTCCCTTTGTTATAATATACTTGACCAATACTGGAATAACAAATATACATTTCTTTAAAATCTTTATTTTTTTCTGAAACCTCTAAAGATTTTAAATAATTTTCCATTGCAATTGTATAATTACTCTGACAAGAGTATGTATTACCAATGTTTATATAGTTAGATGCAATACCTCTTTTATTTTTAATTGACTGATTAATTTTTAAAGATTTTAAATAATAATTAATAGCATTTTCGTAGCTACCATGTTTATTATAAATTATACCAATACTGTTATAAATATCTGCAATTTTCGTGTTATTATTTAATTCTTCTAAAAGTTTCAAAGATTTTTCGAAATATGTAATAGCTTTTTCATAAAAACCTTGTATATCGTAAACAATAGCAATATAATAAAGCGAAGTTGCATTTTGTTTTTTGAGTTTTTTGGTTTCAGCTAACTTTAAAGATAGATTATAAAAGTAGAGAGCGGTGTCGGGATTTTTATTTTCAAATATCTCACCCATTTCAAGATAAATATTGCAACGCGTTGTATCGTGTTTTGCATTATTAAACACTTCATTTAACGAATCTATTTTATGGTTCTGTCCAAATAATATAATTGAAGAAAAAATTGAAAAAAAAATCAAAAAGTTAATTTTCATATATTTCAAATCTTAAATCCAAAAACACTAATATCGTCTCGTTGCTCGACTTCATCTTTATTCGAATTTGTTAAAAATTCGGCTAATGTTTCGCCTTGTTTTTTCATTGGTTTGTCAACATTTTCCATTAACATAGTTTTGAATTTTTTCTTTCCTAATGGGAACTTTTTATCGCCATACGAAATATCTATAAAACCGTCTGAGGTCATGTAAAATGCTTCGTTTTTGTCTATTTTTATTTCCAGATTTTTAAATTCAAAGTCATCATCGCTTCTTCGGTAGCCAAGACTGCTTTTATCGCCTTTATATTCTTGAATATCATTATTTTTAAAATGAAATAATGAAATTTTTGCTCCAGAGTAAGTTAAATTTCTATTTGGCACATCAACTATACAAATTCCGGCATCCATTCCATCGTCGGCTTTCAGGTTATCAATATTTTGTCGTAATGTATTTTTTACATAAACGTTTAATTCTTTGAGTATTAAGGCCGGATTATCAATTCCTTCTAATGCAACAATTTGATTTAAACCGGCATTTCCAATCAATGTCATAAATGCTCCCGGAACTCCGTGTCCTGTACAATCTGCAACTACAATTATGCATCTGTAATCAACCTGCTTATACCAATAAAAATCACCACCAACAACATCCTTTGGCTTGAAAAGAATAAATGAATCTGGCAATAACTGATTAATGTATGAAATAGGTCTAAGGATTGCTCCCTGAATATTGCTTGCATAATTTATGCTATCGGTTATTAATTTCTTTTGGTCGATGACTACATCACGCTGGCGTTCAATTTCATCTCGTTGTGAGGATATTTCTTCGTTTCGCTGATTCAATTCCTGATTTTTTTCTGAAATTTCGTGCTTTTGAGCTTCAAGTATTATATTTGCTTTCTTTTTATTTCTATAATTTCTATATAACACTATTGCTAAAAATAATACCAAAATTAATCCTGCAATAAACGCATAAATTTGAGTTGTTTGTTGTTTAATTTTCAGTTGTTTCTTTTGTAATTCTGTATCCTGAAGTTCTTTATCCTTTTGTAAAATTTCAATTTCAATTTGCTTTTTTTCCGATTGATATTTCTGCTCAGTTTCTTCCATCATTTTAGCATTATTTTCGTTAAAAATGGAGTCTTTTAAATTTGTAAAATCTATATGAGATATATAAGCACTTTTGTAATCGTGCATTTTTGCATACAAATTTGAAAGATTATCAAGCGTAATTTTTTCTCTTTCTTTAGAGCCAATATTTCTGGCTAAATTCAGGCTTTTTTCAAAATATTTTTTAGCATTTATAAAGTCATTTTGTTCGAGGTAAATTTGTCCGATATTTATATATGATTCTAAAATACCAGGTTTATCATCAAGCAAAATTTTAATTTCTAACGACTTTTGATAATAATCATTAGCCATAGTTAAGTTGTTTTCTTTTGAATAAGTAGTTCCAATGTTATTATATGATAATGCTACTTCATATGGATTATTAATTTGTTTGTTAATTTCAATAGACTTAAATAAATATTTTCTGGCAACATCTAGGCTATCTAAATTTATATATAATAAAGCCAAATTATTATATGTAGAAGAAATCCCTCTTTTATTATCAAGTTTTAAAACAATTTCTAAAACCTGTTCGTAATATTCCATTGCTCTCAAATTATTATGATAAACGTTATAATATATTGCTCCTATGTTATTAAGAATACGGGCTTTGTCTATCAAATTTCCGGTTTTATCCATTATTTTCAGAGCTTCTACATATTGAATAATAGCCTTGTCGTATTCGCCTTTTTTATCTAAACATAAACCTATACTATTCATAGATTGACCAATGCCATCTTGATAGTTTATTGATTTAAACTCGTTTAAGGCTTTAGTGAAATTCTCTTTTGCTTTAATATAATCGCCTTTCTGCAAAAGATTATTTCCTATTAAATTATAAGTTCGTCCTATGCTTTTAATTAAATTATTATTTTTAAAAATTACTAATGCTTTGTTTGCATAGTAAAGAGATGTATCCGGATTAGAATTTGACGAAAATTCTGCTAGTTCAATAAAGCATTTCGCCTTAACAGAATCAATTTTTGATGAATTTATTATATTAATTAAACTGTCAACAAATTTTTCATTTTGAGAATAAATATTATACGAATAAAACAATAATATAATGTTCAATAAATTTATTTTTTTTAGCATTTAGAATAGGTATATAAATTAATTTATCAAAAATATTAAATATTTTATCTATTTTTACATTTATTTTTAAAATTATAATAACATATTATTTATGAAAAATTTACAATTCAGCTTAATTGCACTATTATTATCTGTAATAATTATCGTTTCTGGTTGTAAGAAAAAAGAAGAAGACAAATACTTTTCTTCTACAAATTCCATTTCTATTTCTGGAAAAGTTTACAATCAAGATAATGAAGTAATACCAGGAGTTACAGTAAAAATTAATGACAAATCGGCAATCACAGACTCCGAAGGCGTTTATAAACTAAATAATATTGGAACAGCTAACACAAAGTTAACCATTCAATTTACAAAAGATGGATATATTTCAATAACAAGAAATGAAATAGTCAGCCAATCATTAGATATTAACGTATCTATGATTTCATTATCAAGCAATTTAGTTTCTCAAACAACATTTTCGTCCCAACAAGGAACAACAATTTCAACATCAGACGGTTCTTTTGTAAACCTACCCGCTAATAATTTTCAAGATGTAAATGGTAACGATTATAATGGAGTAATTAAAGTTCAGGCAATATATATTAACCCCGACAATGCTAATTTTTCTCAATTTATCGACCAGAGCTCATATTTAGTTAATGATTATGGTCAGTATTTAGAATCTTATGGAGTATTAAGAGTAGAATTGCTTGATGCAAATGGAAATGAAATTATTTATCAAAACGATTCTATGTATAAGTCTGGCGGAGCATCAATAGGAGTTACAATTCCTCAATCAAAAATCAGTTCAGCACCACAAAACATTACACTATATTCTTACGACAATACAAAATCGGCTTATGTAGCATCGGGCACAGCTTCAAAAAATGGTGGACAATATGTTGGAACAGTTTCCCATTTTTCATCATGGACATGTGCCGAAATTGGTTCAGCACCTTCAATAGGAAGTGCTCAATATACAATAAATGGCGGTATTTATTCAAACCAAACATTTAGTAATTTTAATTACTTTTCAGCAGGTTATACTATTGATACTTCTGGAGTCTATAATTATACTTACATTTCTGCCAATGGACTTGACGGTTATTTTGATATTTATTTGGTAAATATTCAAAGTATTGGAACTTATCCTATTGACGGTTCATATACTTATGTATCTGTTGCTCCACCATCAGCAAGTTCAATGTCTCTTCAA
>MENC01000033.1:14972-17551 GCA_001768155.1 Bacteroidetes bacterium GWA2_30_7 | reverse complement strand
TCAATAATAAAAGATGAAGAGGTATTTTTTAAATAAAAATATATTACTATTTTTACTAAATAATTTAAAACAAAATAAATATGAAGAAATTACTCTTTACCCTAGCAGTTGTTTTTTTAGCAACAATTATCATTGTATCAAGTTGTAAAAAGAAAGAAGAAGAACCAGACCCTGAGCCTACTCCATCAACTATTTCAATTTCTGGAACAGTATATGATGAAGTTGGAGCAAAAGTTGCAGATGTTGCAATTACAGCAAACGATAAATCAGGCACTACCGATGCAAACGGAGCATTTTCAATTACAGGAATTACTAAACCTTCAGGGAAACTTGCAGTTTACTTCAAAAAAGCAAACTATATATCAGCTTCACGTTTCGAAACAGTTAGCAGCACCCTAACAATAGATGTATCACTAATTAGTTTAACAAGCGGAATAGCCACACAAAAAACATTCGTTGCTGCCGACGGAGGAACTTTAAATATAGGTTCAGAAACAAGCCTAACCCTACCTCCAAATAGCACATTTAAAGATGCAAGCGGTAATCCATTTACAGATTCAGTTACCGTAAACATGGCTTATGTTGACCCAACATCAGACAATTCCAACAGATTATTAGAAGGAAGCTCACAAATGCTCGACGATGCGGGAAATCAACTCGAATCATTTGGCGTTTTAAGAGTCGAAATAATGGACAATGCAGGCAACCCCATAACTTTCGAAGGCGATTCATTAACTAAATCAGCAGCAAATGTAGGAGTAGCAATTGCTCCAACAAAACTAACCACTTCACCTCAAACAGTAACTTTATATTCATACAATACTCAAAAATCGGCTTATGTTTCTTCAGGTGCAACAGCTTCTAAAGTCGGCGGACAATATGTTGGAACAGTATCACATTTTTCTTCATGGAATTGTGCAATTAAACCTGCCACTGCACAAGAAGGAACAATGCAATATACTTTAAATGGTGGTCAATTTCAAAATCAACCATTTAGTAACTTTACGACCAAACAAGCATATTGGGATATAGATTCAATTTCTGGAAATGGAACCAGAATAACTTGTAACGGTACCGATGGCATTGTAAGTATTTATTTAAAAACAATTAATACTACTGGCACATACAATTTTGATGGTACTAATAATATTGGATATATTAATCCACAAAATCAAGTTCAGCTTCAATTTCAATCTGGTAGCTATGTAACAATTTCGAAATTTGAACAAGTTGGAGGGTTAATTGAAGGTACTTTTACAGCTACATGTTCATTAGATACAGTACCATACTCTGTTAATAATGGTTCTTTCTCAATTACCAGAGGTGCAGACCAATAATAAAATAAAATAAATGAAACATTCACGACTAAAAAAAGACACACGATTTATCCCGATTTTTCGGGAAAGGAATGATTATAAAGTGAAAGTGGATGAAGTAAACGCAGAGTCCCTTTCAGGAGACTCTGCTGGAAAGAAACTTAGTGTCTTTGTGCCTTTGTGGCTAAAAAAATTATAAACAGATGAAAATAGAAGATTTATATTCATTTAACAACCAATTGAACCGGGATGGCATACTTTATTGCTATTCCGGTCCTTTTACAAGAGGAATTGTAGAGGAAATTGGCGAAATGATGCGTCGAAAAATCGAAAAAGAAACAAACTCTATGAATACCTCAATGAAAGTATTCTCAGTATTTGTCGAGCAGGTTCAAAATATTATGAACCACTCCGATGGTAAAATTCAGGAAACCCAAGAAGAAGCATCCTATTCCGAAGGAATTGCAATTATTGGAAAATCCGGTGAAGATTATTATACCCTTTGTGGAAATTTGGTTGACAAAACAAAGAAAGAAATTATCGAAAATAGTATCATCGAAATCAATAAATTAGATAAAGCAGAAGTTAAGCAATTATATAAACAAAAGCTTAAAAATGATGAGTTAAAAGTCGGAAAAGGAGCAGGGATAGGTTTACTTGATATAGCCCGAAAATCTAACGAACCATTAAAATATCATTTTCACGACGTGGACGATAAATACGTATTTTTTTCACTCTATGTAAAAATCACAAATAACTAAACTTCTATGGAAAATTTAATATATAAAGCAACAAAATCAACTCCTGATATAAATCTAAATGCAGCAGACAATTTAATAGAAATAACAGGACAATCGTATCCCGAAGATTCAACAACATTTTATCAACCTATATTTTCATGGATAAAAGAATATCTTTCACAAACCACTGCAAAAGTTAACGTTAAATTTAAACTAGTTTACCTTAACACAAGCAGTTCAAAATGTGTAATGACAATTCTCGATTTGCTCGAAGATGCACACGCAGAAGGAAAAGAAATAGTTGTTAATTGGCATTACGATTCAGAAAATGATGCAGCTTTAGAATCGGGCGAAGATTTCAGAGAAGACTTAGACCTTAATTTCAATTTAGTCGAAGATTAGGTTATGTAAGATTTAAGATTTAAGATGTAAGAATTCAGACTCAGGAACGCTTCATCCTTAAATATTAAATATTACATTTTAAATATTACATTTCTTAATGGAAAACAACAACAATCTTTTT
>MENC01000033.1:14133-14956 GCA_001768155.1 Bacteroidetes bacterium GWA2_30_7 | reverse complement strand
TTTGTAAAGATTATAAAAAGTTGCTTCGCCAAACAAAAACTTTAATTAAAATAAGTGATAATCAGCAAAAAATGCTGAACGAAATTAACGAAAAACAAATTCAACTTACTAAAGAAATTACAGATAGCATTTATTATGCTAAAAATATTCAGAAAGCAATTCTTCCAAAAGAAGATTTATTTAAAGAATATTTAAAAGACTATTTTATTTTATTTCTACCGCGTGATATAGTAAGTGGTGATTTTTATTGGGCAACTTCAAAAAATGATACTTTAATATTTACTGCAGCCGATTGTACCGGACATGGAGTTCCTGGAGCTTTTATGAGTATGCTCGGAGTTGCATTTTTAAATGAAATTGTAAACAAAGAAAATATACTCGAACCGAACCAAATTCTTAACGAACTACGACAGTTAATTATGCGTTCGTTACAGCAAAAGGGCGGATTTAGCGAACAAAAAGACGGAATGGATATATCGTTCTGCTCTTTCGATAAAAAGAATATGAAGTTGAAATTTGCAGGAGCAAATAATCCACTTTATATAATCAGAGATTCAGAATTAATTGAATATAAAGGCGACAAAATGCCTATTGCAATTCATCCGGTAATGAATGAATTTGCAATGCACGAAATTGATGTAAAAGATAACGATACAATATATATATTTTCAGATGGTTTTGCCGACCAGTTTGGCGGACCAGATGGCAAAAAATATAAATATAAACCTTTCAAGGAATTACTTGTTGAATATTCACATTTACCATTAGAAGAACAAAAGCAAGCAATTCATAATGCTCACAAGGAATGGATTAGTTATAAAGA
>MENC01000033.1:4684-13992 GCA_001768155.1 Bacteroidetes bacterium GWA2_30_7 | reverse complement strand
CATGCTCCCTCAATCATAAATGGATATTTAAAATCTGTCGGTGGAGATAAAGTTTCTTTTATTGTTCGTGGTGATGTCCAACGCATTAAATTCAAATAACTTCCGGCTTTATCGTTTGTTCCCGAAGCTCTTGAACCTCCAAAAGGTTGCTGACCAACAACAGCTCCTGTCGGTTTATCGTTTAAATAAAAGTTCCCTGCTGAATATTTTAACACTCTGCATGCATGATTTAAAGCAGTTCTATCTTGAGCAAAAACAGCTCCGGTAAGTGCATAAGGCGATGTATTATCGCAAAGTTCAAGTGTTTCTTCAAATTTTGAATCTTCGTAAATATAAATTGTTAAAACAGGTCCAAATATTTCTTCTTCTAACGTTTTAAAATGCGGATTTTTAGTTACAATTACAGTTGGTTCAATAAAGTATCCAACTGATTTATTGCCATTTCCGCCACAAATAATTTCTGCATCAGAAGATTCTTTTGCAAAATTTATATAGTTCATAATTCGCCCATAAGCTTTTTCGTCGATTACGGCATTCATAAAATTTTCAAAATTATCAACATTGCCAATTTTAATCTGCTCAATCATTTTAAGCATTTTGGATTTTATATTTGCCCATAAAGATTGTGATATATAACTTCTCGAAGCGGCAGAACATTTTTGCCCCTGATACTCAAATGCTCCTCTAACAAGTGCAGTTGCAACCTCAGAAACTAAAGCTGATTTATGAACAAAAATAAAGTCCTTCCCACCTGTTTCTCCAACAATTTTTGGGTAAGATTTATAATGTGAAATATTTTCAGATATTTTTTTCCAGAAATTAATAAAAGTATCTGTTGAACCTGTAAAATGTAAGCCCGCAAAATCTTTGTGAGCCAACACAATATCTGAAATTAAATCGCCTTGACCTGGAATAAAGTTTATAACTCCGGCTGGTAAACCGGCTTCCATAAAAATTTTCATTAAAATATAACTCGACAATAACGAAGTAGTTGCCGGTTTCCAAACAATTGTATTTCCCATAAGTACTGGAGCCATACACAAATTTGCACCAACAGAGGTAAAATTAAATGGTGAAATTGCATAAATAAAACCCTCTAAAGGACGATATTCAATTCGATTTATTACTCCCTGAGAACTAGCTGGTTGTAAGTTATAAATTTGAGAAATATTATAGGTATTAAATCTTAAAAAGTCTATTGTTTCGCAAACTGCATCAATTTCAGCTTGATACACGTTTTTGCTTTGTCCAAGCATGGTTGCAGCATTTAATACGTTTCGGTATTTACCGGAAATTAGTTCAGCAGCTTTTAACGAAATTGAAGCTCGTTCGACCCACGATGTATTCTCCCATTCTTTATGAGCTTTTAACGCATTTTCAATTGCCAAATTTACTTCGTGCTCGGTTGCTTTGTGATATGTTGCAACTACATGTTGATGGTCGTGTGGCATTACAACAGTACCAACTTTATTGGTTCTAATCTCTTTACCTCCGATAATTATAGGAATATCGGTAGTATTATTTCGTAAATTTTCGATTTCTGCTAATAATGCACATCTTTCGCCCGTTCCTGGACCATATTCTTTAACAGGTTCATTTACAGGTCTTGGAAAGTTATATATTGAGTTATTCATATTTAATTATTATTTTTATTAAGACCAAATTTAAATAAATATTTATTTTTATACAAATTTTGCAACATAATTTCGATGAAAATTATTAAAAATATTTAAAATTGCATAATGGCTTTTAATTCTACAGCTTTTCTTATTTTTCTGTTCATCGTCTATTTTCTTTATTGGAAAATTTTCAAAACCAACCTAAAGCTGCAAAATTTACTTTTATTAATTTCAAGCTACTTTTTTTATGGTTGGTGGGACTGGAGATTTTTATCGCTTATATTTATTAGTACATTTATAGATTATACATTAGGGTTATTAATTAATTCAAGTAAAAAAATTTCTGACCGAAAGATTTTCTTAACAATAGGAATTGTTTCTAATTTGGGATTACTGGGATTTTTTAAGTATTTCAATTTTTTTATCGATTCACTTAATACTCTTTTAAGCACATTAAGTTTACCAATTAATACGAATACATTATCTATTATTTTACCTGTAGGAATAAGCTTTTATACATTCCAGTCGCTGAGTTATACCATTGATATTTACCGTAATAAAATAAAACCAACAAAAGATATTATTTCATTTTTTTCGTTTGTAAGTTTTTTCCCTCAACTAGTTGCAGGACCAATCGAAAGGGCAGAAAATTTACTTCCACAGTTTTTTATAAAAAGAAACTTCGATTATAGTAATTCGGTTAATGGTCTTCGTCTTATATTATGGGGACTGTTTAAAAAAATTGCAATTGCCGACATTCTTGCAATTACAGTAGAATCAGTGTATAACAATCCTTCAGAATTTGACAGATTATCATTAATTATCGCTACAATTTATTTTGCAATACAAATTTATTGCGACTTTTCTGGTTACTCAGACATTGCAATAGGAACAGCCAAACTATTTGGTTTTGAGCTTATGACAAATTTTAAAACACCTTATTTTTCAAGTTCGATAAAAGAATTTTGGCAACGTTGGCATATTTCACTATCAACATGGTTTAAAGATTATTTGTATATTACGTTAGGTGGAAACAGAGTTTCTAAAAAACGAAATTTCTTTAATATAATTATTACATTTACTGTTTCAGGTTTCTGGCACGGAGCAAATTTTACATTTATAATTTGGGGATTTATACATGGATTCGGATACTTTATAGAATCAAAATTTACAAAATTAAAATTTCTATTTCCAAAATATATTAATCACATAATCACAATATTAATAGTATTGATAGCATGGATTTTTTTTAGAGCAAAAAGTCTGGCAGACTCATTTTCAATATTAAATAGAATTTTTATTTCAGATAATAATAATAAATATTCGATTAACGAATGTACAATTAATAAATTTTCGACTTATGCAGAGTTTTTTTCTGGAATTGTTGCAATCTTAGTTCTTTTTATAATTGATTATAAATCAAGAAAAACGAACGCATCTATATTTTTTGAAACGTTTTCAAAACCGACAAGATACGTAATATATTATGTATTAATAGTATGGATTTTCATATTTGGTCAATTTCAAAATGCACCACAATTTATATATTTTCAATTCTGATAAATGAACAAATTATTACTTAAAATATTAATTTTTCTTTTGCCAATTCTTATATTTGTTATTGTTTTATTTTCAAACAATTACGACCGTAATTTTGCATACCATTATATTAAAGATGATTGTTATAATCATGGTGCCTGGATTTACAGCAGAATATTTGAAAACAAAAAACCTATAGACATTGCCTTTTTTGGAAGTTCAGAAACTCTACATGCTGTTAATGACAAGCAAATTGAAGATACTTTAAAGCAAACAGGCTTTAATGAAAATTGTGTAAATTTTGGATATTGCAGATTTGGCAATAATTTATACTTAACTTTTTTAACCGATTTAATCGAAAACAAAAAGCCCAAAATTATACTTATAGAGGTTCGTGAATTTGAAAATAATTATAGTCATCCGATTTTTCCTTTTTTAGCTAATAATAAAGAAATATTAAACGAACCTTTGATATTTAATAAAGACTATTTCAGCGATTTATATAAAGCAATTGTTAGTAGATACGATTTATTAAGAAGTAAAATTCTGAAAACCAATAATATTTACAATTATGATTCAAGCAACTTTGGATATGCAAACAGCTCAATTATTGCAGATTCCAGCACATTAATATTTAAACAAATAAAAACAACTGAAAATTATTGGCACAATTTAGAACTGAAATTCCCTGAAAAATATTATCAAGAAATTTTCAATCTATGTGAAAAACAAAACATTAAACTTTGTTTCTATTATATTCCTTCTTTTTCTTATCCAATTTCTGCACCGACCGAAATTGAGATTTACAAAAAATATGGAATTGTATTAATTCCACCTAAAGAAATTTTTAAAAACCACAAGAATTATATTGATGAAAATCACTTAAATGATAATGGTTCAAAACTATATTCTGATTGGCTTTCGGGCGAATTAACCAATTTGTTATAAATCAATTAACACAACCCTTTAGAGCCTTTTTCGTTTATTTGCTCTACTTCTTTTTCCTTTTTATTTACCGATTTTCCTTTGTTAAAACGATAACTGATTTCGAGCATAAAAATATTTTTCAGAATATCAATATTGTTCCATTTACTTTCTTCGTAAGAATCTGTTTTAATGTAACTTCCCTGATTAAAATCAACTCTCCAAGTAATTGGCGTAATTATTTTGTGTGGTTAAATTTTTATTCTCTCAATAATTTCTTTCCCCGGATTAAAATAACCATTATAAATATTTGGAAATTTATTAGTTACATCATTAATTAATGTTTGTATTCCAATTAAATTTTCTGATGGTTTTATTTTCAATGTTTCGTAAAACCAATCAGGGTCGATATTGAAATTACGCCATTGAATCATATTTAATCCGGTTTTTTGAATAATTTTATATAATTCGTTTATTTCTTCTTTATCATCAGTTATTCCGGGCGACACAAAATAATTTACCGAAACCCAGTTATTATACTTTCTTGCAACAGAAATAGAATCAATTACATTTTCAAAAGTATAATTATTAGGCTTGTAATATTTATTGTAAAGTTCTTTGCGAAAGCTGTTTATACTGATTCTGAAACTATCAATTCCAATTTTGCATAACTCCTCAATAGCATTGGTCTTACTGCCATTGGTGTTTAAATTGATTATTCCTTTTTGAGTTTTTTTTCTAATTAGGATTATTGCTTCTTTAATAGTTTCCCAAGCCATTAAAGGTTCACCTTCGCAACCTTGCCCAAAACTTACAATAGGATTTGGTGCAGTATTCAAATGAGCGATTGCAGTTTCTGCAATTTCTTCAGGGCTTGGAACGAAAGTAATTCTATTTTGTGTAGAAATTATTTCGTTGCTTTTTGGCTGATAAGAAATACATCCCAAACAGTTAGAATTGCAAGTTGGTGAAGTTGGCAATGGTGCTTCCCAGCGATTTAAAAAATAATTCCGTGCAGCCGGACAAAAATATGTTAATGCACAATACGATAAATGTTTAATTAATCGATTATTGGGATATTTTTTTTTGAAAAGTTTTACATTTTGTTCAATAGTTTTTTGATTAAACTGATTGCAGTCTTGTCTTATATCGCTATCAATTCTTAACGCACAAGTATAAAATTTATCATCTAACCAACCTAAGACAGAATAAGCATAAAGTGGCAAAATTGGCGATTTTGATGTTTTTTCAAAAGCAGTTAAATAAGTCTGAGTGTAAGCGGGCGAAATAAAAGCCGCTGCACCGTGTCTGTTTTTTATTGTTGTAATTTTGTTGTTTTTTATGTCGTAACCAACAGGATTACGGTCTTTTAAGAAAAAAAAATCGCTACCTTCGGGTAATTCAATAAAATCTTCCGGCAAAAGCCTTTTTATTGTATTTCCTGTTCTGCCAACTGCTTCAAAATTTGTATCTTCAAATAGATTTCCATCATTATCGCAATAAACTAAAAATGGGGTTGATTTAGGGGTTTTCATAGAATTTAAGATGTAATATTTAAGATTTAACACTTCGACTAATGACCGCAAATTCAGGGCAACGAACTTTAAATATGTAACTAAGTAGCACTTCCAATTAGCTCAGTGCAACGCAATATAACTCTCTTCAATAAATATTACATATTAAATATTAGACAACCTTCCAAATTAATAATAATGATTATTAACCCTGACCTTTAGGTCGGGGATTGATGAAATCGAAAGCATTCTTGGCTTTAGCCATGCCTTTTGCTTATAATTTTTGTTTGTCATCGCAAAAATTCTTATTATTAATAAAATTCATGGCTAAAGCCCTTTTTTTCATATTCTTTTTCCCCGACCTTTAGGTCGGGGTTATACAAATATTAATTTGGAAAGATGTCTATTACATATTAAATATTACATATGAACACTTTTTGCTGTCATTACTAATAACTTGAAAAGGATTCTAGCACCAACATTTGCATCCCATTCGTTTTCGCCGGGTGAAACTTCACATAAATCGAAACCAATAATTTTCTTTTTATGTTCGGTCAATTTATTTAATAAATAAGTAACTTGGTTGTATGATAACCCACCCGGAACCGGAGTTCCTGTATTTGGACATAAATCTGGCAACAATCCATCAATATCGAAACTTATGTAAACCAAATCTGGTAAACTTGAAATTATTTCATTTGATATAGTTCCCCAAGTTTCTCCCGCAAACAATCTATTATTTATTAAGTTATCGCTAAAAAAATTAATTTTTGATTCTTGTTTAATTAGCTCATTTTCATCACTACAGAAGTCTCTTACTCCAACTTGAACTAATTTAGATATGCTATTTACTTGGCTTAATACATTATTCATTATTGATGCGTGAGAATATTCAAATCCTTCATACTGAAATCTTAAATCGGCATGAGCATCAATATGTAAAATTCCAAAATTTTTATATTTTTCGCCCAAAGCTTTAATTAAACCAAACGGAACGCTATGGTCGCCGCCAATTATTGATATTATTTTGCCAGAGTTGAGTACTTTTTTTGATTCGCTGTAAACCCAGTCATTTAGTTCATTAGAGCCTTTATTTACTTTTTCTAACATTGTAATAAACGATTCATCATAAGTATCTTTTCCTTTTTCGAGGTGATGAATAATTTTTACTGATAAATGATTTAAGTTATTATTTAGCTCAATAATTTTTTCCGAAATTGCAATTGTTCCAACTTTTATTTTCCAAACATTTTCAATTTCAGTATCGAATAAATCGACTTGTAAAGAAGCGTCTAAAATTGCTTGGGGTCCATTCGAAGTGCCTTTTCCATAAGAAGTTGTAACATCCCACGGAACTGGTAATATTATTATATCAGCTTCTTTTAAGCTGTATGGTAAACCAAAATAATTACCGTTTGCAATTCCAATATCGTTGGGGTTAAAACTTTTATCCATTGTTATTAATTTTATAAATACTAATTTTCAAAGATTTTAAAACGACAAAGTTAGTTTTCTCATTGAAAATTTATAAAAATTAAATTTCTAAAACTTGTTTACTTATTGATTTTATTAATTCTAAATCAATTTTTATTACTCCTAATATATTTTCAACTTTTTTTAATTCAGTAGTTATTTTTAAAATATCATCGTTATTAAAAATCTGAAAAACAAAATCAATGTTTTTTAGTTCTTCAATTAAATAATATGATAAGTTTTTATTTGAAATTAAACGGTATAAAATTTCTTCATTTTCGTTAAAGTGCGAATAAACTGAAAAATTATTAGTCATTCCATTTTTTGATTCAAATATTATATCTTCTGATTTAGAGAGCTTTAACGATAGTTTTTCGTTAATTAACCAACATAATTTATAATCTTTTTCGGATGAATAAATTCCATAGATACTGAAATTAAATTCAGACTCTAATTTTAGCTTATGACGTTTTCCTTTTGCCATTATTATTTTTAATTCTGCATAAAATTATAAAAAATAAATAAATTTTTACAAATGGATTAGCATTTAGCTTTTTTTCTTTAATTTCGGGGCAAAGTATTTCACATGATTAATATTTTTTATAAAACAAACGGCAAAATAATATGTGAAAAAAAAATCAGCTTTCTTGAAGAAATATCTTTAAGTAATATTTTGTGGGTTGACTTAGTATCAGCCAGTTGCGAAGATAAGGCAATTATTGAACAGCATTTTTGTGTTCGGTTACAATCAAGGCAGGAAGCCGAAGAAATTGAAAGTAGTTCGCGATTTTTTGAAACAGAAGACCGGATAATTGCTAATTCAAACTTTTTAATTCTTAATAAAGATTCGTATCACGACGAACCAGTTTCATTTATTATTAAGGATAATATCCTAATTTCATACCGAAATGCAGAATTAAAATCTTTTAATGATACTTTTAGAAAACTCGAATTAAATTTAAAACAATTAAGCAATGGTTATCAAATTTTTCTGGCAATATTAGAAATAAGAATCGACCTCGATGCCGACTTGTTAGAAAGTCTTGCAAAAGATATTGCCGAACTTGCCAAAGAAGTTACCTTAATAAAAGACCTTGATGAAGAGCTAATTCTTGAAATTACAAAATATCAGGAAATGACTATGATGTTGAGGGAAAATATTATTGATAAACAGAGAGTTGTTTCTGCAGTTTTGAAAAGTGATTTATTCCCAAAAGATAATACCGAGAAGTTAAGAATAATGATAAAAGATATTGGTTCACTTCTCGACCATACAAATTTTAGCTTCGAACGTCTTGAATATCTTCAGGATACTTTTTTAGGACTAGTTAATATTGAACAAAATAAAATAATTAAAATATTTACAGTTGTAACTGTAATCTTCATGCCACCAACGCTTATTGCAAGTATGTATGGAATGAACTTCAGATTTATGCCCGAATTGGAATGGGAGTATGGCTATTTAATTGCGATAATGCTTATGATTTTTTCAAGCGTAGGAACACTTTTATTTTTCATTCGCAAACGTTGGCTGTAAAAGAAGCGTTTAATTGTTTGTAGTTTGCTATTAATTTTGTTACGTTACTAAATGCAATACTTCGTTTTTTTTGTAATAACTTGAAAATAAGCTATTTCAATTGCCACGACCTTTAGGTCGTGGAATTAATTAACATGTACAAATTCAGGGCTTTAGCCCTTTTATTTAAATTATCGGTATAAACTAATCAACCTCTTCATAAAATGTTTTCCAGCATTGTTAATTATATAAGTTTGATATATCGCAAATCAAATTTAAATTGCAGATTATATTTAATTCATCTTTTTTATGAATGCAATTGCTAAATCTGCACGTAAACAGACATTCGATGCAAATAAAAATTATTTAAGCACAAAAAAAGAAATTGGTTATGTTGATTTAAAAGATGCAAAACAAAAAGATTACGATAGAATTGGCTTTATGTCGGGTCTGGAAGTGCATCAGCAATTAAATTCAAAAGAAAAATTATTTTGTCGCTGTCCTGCGGGAAAATTCAATAAAAGCGAATCGTATGATGCTGAAATTATTCGTCACATGCGTCCAACTTTAAGTGAATTAGGTGAATACGACGGAACAGCATTAATGGAATTTAAAACCCGAAAAGAAATTATTTATCGAATTAGCAACGAAACAGCATGTACTTACGAGATTGACGATACTCCGCCTTTTAAAATTAATCGTGAAGCACTGAACATGGCTCTC
>MENC01000033.1:0-4477 GCA_001768155.1 Bacteroidetes bacterium GWA2_30_7 | reverse complement strand
TTTAAACCGAAGTACAAATAAAGTTAGAACAGGCGTTGGCTCAACCAGAGCCGATGTAAATGTAAGCTGTAAAGGAGGAACAAGGGTAGAAATTAAAGGAGTTTCGCATAATCGTTGGATGCCAAAATTGACACATATTGAGTGCTTTAGGCAATGGGCGTTATTAAATATCAAACAAAAACTTACAAAAAAAATTAGTGATTATAAAAAATGGAATTTAAAATATGTACAATTAAATTTTGAAGATTTTAAAATTGATTATGAACCAATAAAAAAAGCAAAAGAAGCAAAGCAAAAATTAATAGCAGTAAATCTTCCGAATTTTAAAGAAATACTTTCTCATTTTATTCAACCCGATAAAATATTTGCCGACGAAATTAGCGATAGGTTAAAAGTAATCGCATGTTTAGAAAAACCAAATATTTTACATACCGAACAATTAAAACCAAGTTTAAAATCCAATCATGTCGCTTATATAAAGCAAGTTCTCGAAGCTGGTGAAAATGATGCACAAATAGTTTTTTGGACAAATGATGATGACCTGAAAACAGCAATTGAAACAATTTCGGAACGTTGCCAGATGGCATTTACAGGCGTTCCGAACGAAACAAGAAAATCTTTTGAAAATGGAACAACAATTTTTGAAAGAGTTTTGCCAGGTGCCGATAGAATGTATCCCGATACAGATTCTGCCCCTATACCTTTAGAATCGGAATTGATTGATTCATTGAGCAATAATTTGCCAATCGAAGTTATTGAACAAATGGTGCAGTTAAAAAAATGGAATATTCCTGACGATACTTTTCAGTTTATTCTGAAGAAAAACCTTATGCCGATTTTGTATAAAATAATTAATAATTTGAATGTAAATTCCAGATTTATTGGAACATTAATCGGACATAATTTAAAGTATATTCAAGGGCATAACAAGCCAAGCTCCGATTTTAATTACGAAAAAATTTACGATTTATTTGAATTTATTATAAACGAATGTTTAGAAATTGAAATTTCTAAATATATGCTTCCGATAATTTACCGTTATCCAAAAATGGATTTTCATTCGATATTAAATACAATAAAATTTAAAAGACGAAAGAAAGAAGAATTGCTTGCTCCAATTGGATTTTTAAAAGATAAATACAAAGAAATTGGTAAAAATAAATCATCGGAAGCCGAAAGTAGTTGGGTGATGGGGCAAATAAGACGACAAGCTGTTGGTAATTTGCCATTGAAGGATTTGATGAATGAGATTGAGGGTTTGAGTAAATAATAACCTAACTGCAAATGAGGAGAAAGTGGGCAGGTGAGAAAGTGAGAAAACAGGCATCTCCCCTCATACTTTCACCCTTTCTCACTTTCATGAAAATGCACAAGTTTGAGCGTGCATAGTATATATACTTACCTCCAGCAGAGTCTCGTAAAAGGTAACGCAGAGTCCTGTAAACAGAGACTCTGCTTGAGCTTAATCAAATGCACATGTTATTTCGTAACGAATCATAAGTGTAAACATTATTAATATTTACATTTGTTACAATTTGATTTTTGTTTATTTGAATAGAAGTTTCAAAACATATTAGTAAAAATAAGATTGTAGTAAAACCATTTTTTTGTAGCTTTGCATAAAATATACTTGTATATGCACAGTTGGATTCTAAAATTTATTATAAAAATCAATCGAACTTGTTTGTTTCTTTTCATTTAAGGCTTTTCACTAAAAGCTTTCTATTTTAATAATCGTTAGATTATTAATGTTTTATCAAAACAATCCTAAATTACTAAATCCTAAATTCTTAAAAAAATGTCTATAATAATAAACGGACAAGGCTTAACTATTGAAGCACTTGTTAATGTAGCAAGAAATAACAAAAAAGTTGAATTACATCCCGAAGCATTGGCTCGTATTAAAAAATGCCGTGCAATGGTAGAACGTAAATTAGAAGCTCACGAAATTATGTACGGAATTAATACCGGTATTGGTGAGTTTTCGGAAATAGTTTTAAACGATGAACAAGTAAAAGATTTTCAGAAGTATCTGATTTATAATCATGCTGCCGGAATTGGCGAAGCCGCACCATTAGACCACGTTAGAGCTGCAATGTTGCTTCGTATTAATGTTCATGCACATGGAAATTCTGGTTGTCGCCCAGAAATTACACAAACACTTGTAGCAATGCTAAATAAAGGAGTTACACCCTATGTTTGCCAGAAAGGTTCTGTGGGAGCTTGTGGCGATTTAGCCCCAATGTCGCAGATTGCACTTTTAATGATGGGCGAAGGTCATGCTTATTATAAAGGTGAATTTTTAACAGGAAAAGAAGCTTTGGAAAAGGCAGAAATTCCAATACCGGGTCTTCAGGCACGCGATGGACTGGCAACAATTAACGGCTCAAATGTTTTAACCGGAATGTCGGCTTTAATGATTTACGATACTAATAATTGGCTGAAACAAGCTGAAATAGCTTGTGCAATGTCGCTTGAGGCATTAAAAGCTAATTTGAAACCTTACAATTCGAGAATATTGGAAGTTAGAGGTTTTGCAGGTGGAATACGCAGTGCAAAAGCAATTTGTAATGTTACAAAAGGGGGAGATTTAATCGAAAACAGAATAAAAGTAAAAGTTCAGGATGCATATTCGATGCGTTCGACTCCGCAAGTTATTGGTTCTGCACATGATGCAGTAAAATATGCGAGAGCACAGGTTGAAATTGAAATGAATGGAGTAGGTGATAACCCAATTTTTTTCCCCGATGAAAATATGCAACTTTCGGGTGCAAACTTTCAGGGTTCGCCGGTTTCATTGCCAATGGATTTAGTTGGAGTAGCTGTAACTATGGTAAGTGTACTTTCTGAAAGAAGATTAAACAGGCTTAATAATCCGGCACTAAGTGTTGGTTTGCCACCATTTCTGACTAAAGGTGCAGGAATGTTTTCGGGTTTAATGCTAAGTCAATATACAGCTGATATGCAAATAGTTGAACAACGAATTTTATCTATGCCGGCATCAATTCAGTCGATTCCGGCTGCTGCCGACCAGGAAGATTTTGTTTCGATGGGAATGAACACAGCTTTGAAAAATTTCCAAATTCTTGATAATGCTTATGGGGTTTTAGGTATAGAATTTATGGCAGCTGCACAGGCATTGGATTTACGTCAGAAATTTGAAACACCATATGAGTTTGGTGCAGGAACAAAAGTTGCACATTCAGTTATTCGCAAACATGTTGAATATCTTGATATTGACCGACCGCTTTATCCCGACCATAATAAAATGAAAGCCTTGGTTAAATCGTGTGAAATTTTAAACGAAGTTGAAAAAGCAATAGGAAGTCTGGAATAATTTATAAAAGCTTTAAATTGAACTGTAGCACGGGTTTGAGGTTAGAGGTTAGAAGTTTGAGGTTGTCGGAAGGAGGGGATGGGCAGTTGCACAAAGTCCAATCTTGGGAACAACTATTACACTTGAACGCTTACGTAAAAGAGGTTATGAGGCTTTGCTTACACATTACGAGAAAAATTGCTCCATATCTTAATGAACCGCTGTATACGAGAACCGTACGTACAGTGGTGTGAGAGGTGAACTGGCGGTCATTTAACCGTCAGCCATCTACTCGATTACCACACGGTTTTTATTTTAAGCTAGTTTCATTGATTGATTAAGTAGCTCTACATTAAAATTTATTTTAGCGTTTAATGCTCTAAAAACTTTAATTATTGTCTCGAATCTCGCATCTGTCACGCTATTTTCCAATTTTGAAATTTGTGCTTTTTTTACTCCTACGAGTTGTCCAAGTTCTTCTTGTGTTAATTTTCGCTCTAGTCGTGCTTGTTTTATTGCTTCTCCAAGCAAGTCAAGCCTTAACTCATTTTCAAAGGCATCTCGTTTTGGTGTTCCGATTTTACCAATATGCTTGTCAATCATTGTGTCAAGCGAAATTGTTTTTAATTTCTTATTCATAATTATTTATTTTTATTGATAAAATAGTGTTTTCTGATTTCTTCCGCTTTTTCTATTTCTTTTTTTGGTGTTTTTTGTATCTTTTTTAATATTCCATGAGTTGCTACAACTAAAGTTTTTTGTTCTATTGTACTGTCCCAAAATGAAAAAAGTCTATATGCTTTACTGTTGAATTGTGTTCTAAATTCCCATATATTTTCATTAAGTTTTTTAAAGAGTTCTCTGTCATTAATAAATTGTGATTTCTTTATGTTGTAGTAAACTTTCTCTCTTGTTTTTTCTTCAAGATTGTTTATAAACGACTCTGCTTCTTCTAAAAATTCAACATTAAATCTCTCTTTCATTAAATTTTTTTTATTCAAAGATACGAGTTTCTTTATTAGGAAACAAATTTATTCAAAGCTTTTTTAAACTGTGTGGTAACGGAGAAATTAAGAAGACGGAGCAAAACCTGTCCTGAGTCGCGTGATGATCGAATTTTATTCATATAGCCATAAATGTACAATTTTAGTAAATCGGCAG
>MENC01000032.1 GCA_001768155.1 Bacteroidetes bacterium GWA2_30_7 | reverse complement strand
AAAATAGGTTTTGTTTTTCAGCAACATCAGCTTTTACCACAATTAAATTTATTGGGAAATGTGCTAATTCGAACATTGATTATTAAAAATCAAAATCAAAAAAAAGAAGCACAAAATAGAGCATTGGAATTAATAAATTTTGTTGGTTTAACCGAAAAAACAAATCTTTATCCAAGTCAGCTTTCGGGTGGCGAATGTCAGCGTACCGCAGTGGTAAGAGCATTAATTAATAACCCTGATGTAATTCTTGCCGATGAGCCAACAGGTTCGCTTGATTCTGAATCGGCAAGTCAGGTCGGAAACTTGCTTTCATTTGTAAATCAAAAGTTTAATACAACTTTAATAGTTGTTACGCATTCAATTGAACTTGCAAAAAAAATGAATAAAGTATATAAACTTTTGAATGGCAATCTCAATTTTGAAGAACAATTTTAGAAATCTTTTGTTACCAAGCAGCAATAAATTTATCTCGCAAAGTCGCAAAGAACGCAATGGCTTATTACCGAAAATGAAAACATGAAATTAAATAGATTGCAAATAACCTATTGGAACGCAAAGAAAAAAATCATTAATGATTTTTTAAAACCTTGCGAACTTAAAACTTTGCGTTCATTGCGTCTTTGCGAGAAACAATCTTTTTGAGTCTAAGTAACTTTGCGAGAAAATAAAAAAATGACATTTAGAAACCTAATAATAAAATCTTTTTTACATCACAAATTCCGTCACTTGGCTGTAATTTCTGGCGTAATTATAAGTACAGCAGTTATTACAGCATCGTTAATTGTTGGCGATTCGGTCAAATATAGCCTGAATAAAATTGTTGATTTAAGGTTTGGAAAAGTTGATTTTTCACTTAATACTAATGAGAAATTTGTACGAAGCAAATTGTCAGATGAAATATCTGAAAAACTGAAAGTTAAAGCAAGTTCTTTAATGATTTCAAAAGGAATTATTAAAAATCCTGAGAATGATTTAACACTAAATAAATCTCAAATTTTGGGAATAGACAGTAGTTTCTGGGCATTGTCGGCACTTGCAATGCTAGAATTAAATGATGATGAGGCATTTATAAGCGAAAACATTGCAAATAGATTGAATATTACTACAAATGATGAAATTATTTTGAAATTTGAAAAACTTTCAATTATTCCGATAAATTCACCTTATAATACAAATAACGTACCTTATATAACTTTAAGACTAAAGGTAAAAAGTATTATTAATAAAGAAAATCTTGGGAATTTTAATTTAAAAAACAATCAGGGATTACCAAATAATATATTTATTTCAAAGAAGTTGCTTTGCAGTAAGCTGGAATTAAATAATTTATGCAATTTAATTTTAATTAATTCAAACAACACAAATATTAATTCCGAAATTTTAGATTCAACACTTAAAGAACTTTGGCAATTAACAGATGCAGGGCTTATTTTCTCTAAAATAAATAACGCCAAATACGAAATAAAATCAAACGACATTTTTATTGATAAAAAATTATCTGATATTATTCAACAGAAATATAAATCAAGTAAAACCATTTTATCGTATTTGGTAAATAGCTTGAAATTAAAAGAAAATAGTACCCCATATTCTTTTGTATCAGCAATTTCAGATAATCTTATAAATACAAAAATAAATTCAAATGAAATTGTAATTAATAATTGGCTTAGTGAAGATTTATCGGCAAAAACCGGAGATTCCATATTTCTGCAATATTTCATTATTGATTCTTTACAAAACTTACAATCAGATAGTTCTGTATTTATTGTAAAAAAAATAATTTCAGTTCCCGACAGCGTTATTAATAAATCGTTAATGCCTGATTTTCCGGGAATTGGCAATGCTGTAAGTTGCGTAGAATGGAACTCGAATTTGCCTATTGACATGAAAAAAATCCGCGACAAAGATGAAGATTACTGGAAAGATTTTCGGGGTACTCCAAAAGCTCTTATTTCGATTAATGATGGAAAAAAAATTTGGCAAAATAAGTTTGGAAATTATACAGCAATCAGAATTAATAAGTCAGATTTTTCGACAAATGAGCCTGAAAAAGAAATTATTAGTAATTTCAAACCTTCCGATTTGAATTTTAATTTTGTGAATGTTCGAAGTATTGGAATAAATGCAGCAAAAAATGGTGTTGATTTTGGCGAACTCTTTCTTAGCCTGAGCTTTTTTGTAATTTTAGCAGGAATAATCCTTACAATTTTATTATTTTCGTTAAATGCCGAATCAAGAAAATTTGAATTTGGTATTCTTGCACAATTGGGTTTTTCTACAAAACAAATTTTCAGATTTGTAATATTAGAAAATTCAATATCAATAATTTCAGGAGTTGTTATTGGGATTTTTGCCGGAATTGCCTTTAATTATCTGATTATATATGCAATAAATTCTGTTTGGAACGATATTGTCAGAACCAATATGATAATAGTTTATATTATTCCTAAAACATTAATAATAAGTGGCTTTGCGAGTTTAATAGTTTCGTTTTCTACAATTTATTTATTTTCAATTTTAAAACTTAGAAAATCTATAAAATCTCTTTTATCGAAAACTTCAGAATACAACTACATTTTCAAAAAAAATCGTGGAACGTTTTATTTAATAATATCAATACTATTTTCATTAGCAGCATTGGGTTTAATCATATTTTCATTAAAAAATACAAATGAAATTGCGCCAACAAATTATTTATTTTCGGGTTCATTATTTTTGTTTGGATGTATTTCGTTTACAGCTTATTATTTCAAAATTAGTTCTTTTCATAATAAATCGAAATTTACAAGTTTCGGGCATCTGGCAATTCTAAATATAAATAGAAATTTAAACAGGAATTTATCTATTGTTACAATGCTTTCGCTGGGAATTTTTATTGTAATTATCACAGGTTCAAATCGTAAAACATTTAATAACGATGAAAATATAAACAGCTCAGGAACAGGCGGATATAAACTCTGGCTCGAAACAAGTGTTCCGGTTCCAATAACTAATATTGGTAAAGATTTTAAAAGCTTTTTTGGATTGGATAGTTTAAAAAAATTAGAACTAACTCCTTTATTTTCAAAAGATGGAGACGATGCAAGTTGCCTGAATCTGAATCAAATTCAAAATCCCAAAATATTAGGCATAAATGCCAAAGTTTTCGATAATCGTAAATCATTTTCGTTTGAAAAACTTTTAGCCTTTGTTGATGAAAAAAATCCTTGGCTATCATTGAATAAAACTTTAAGTAAAAATGTAATTCCTGCTTTTGCCGACCAAACTGTTATTACATGGGGAATTAAGAAAAAAATTGGCGATACTTTGGTTTATAAAAATGAATTTGGCGAAAATTTATATTTGGTAATTTGTGGAGGCTTGAGTTCCTCTGTTTTTCAGGGAAATATTTTAATTTCTGAGGAGTTTTTTAAGTTGAATTTTCCATCATCAATAAGTCCCAAAATTTTTCTTGCCGATATTCCAGTTCAAAATAAAAATGATGTTTCTAAATTACTCAAAAATCAGCTTCAGGATTATGGAATTGAAATTGAAAATACAAGCGAAAAACTTGCTGCATTTGATTCGGTTTCAAACACATATTTATCTGTATTTATGATTCTTGGAGCGTTGGGAGTATTAATTGGAACAGTTGGTTTGGGAATAGTAATTTACAGAAATTTGCTCGACAGAAAAAACGAAATTGCGTTGCTCGCAGCAGTTGGATTTACTTCAAAACAGTTATTTCAATTACTTTTTACTGAGAATCTGATTTTAATTTTTATTGGAATTGTTATTGGAGTATTTGCCTCAATAATTGGAGTTTTGCCATCAATTTTATCAAATTCATTTAATCATCCCGAAAACTTTGTTTTGATTTTAATTTTGACAATTTTAGTTAATTGTCTGATTTGGATTTACTTTCCACTTAAACTTGCATTGAAACGAAATTTGATAAGCTCATTGAGGACAGAATAACAGTTTTTAAATTTAGATTTTAATTATTCAATGATTTTATCTATTTTTAGTTTTTTTAACTCAAATTATTTGTGCTAAATAAAATTAACAGTACTGTTAAACTCAATAAAATTAAGGCTTTAATACTTATTTTTATTTTTCTATATATTCCATTTTCGTCAAAAAGTCAGCTAATAAAACTTAATCCCGAAAAGGATATCAGCGAATATAAAATTAGTTTTTTTTCGAATAACGAAGGGCTTCCTATTAAAGGTGCTTTGTCGATTAATCAAACATCTGACGGATATTTTTGGATTGGAACCTACAATGGATTAGTTCGTTTCGATGGAGTTCAAATGTATGTTTACTCAAACTCAAATGTCGAAAATATACATAACAATAGTTTTTTATCAATTTATGAAGACAAAGATAGCAGCAAATGGTTCGGTACATTAAACGGATTGCTTCATTTTTATAACAATACATGGGATTTATTTACAATAGAAAATGGTTTACCAAGTGAATTAATCGAATGTATTTACCGCGATAGCAAAGGCTTACTTTGGATAGGTACAGCAAAAGGAATTTGTTATTTCGAAAATGGCAAATTTTCAAATGAAAAAATTCCTGATGAACTTAAAAATGTTACTATTAAAGATTTTTTTGAAGACCATACAGGAAAATTATGGATTGCAACTGAACAGGCAGGCTTATACTATCGGTTTAATAATTCATATGTAAACTATTGTACAGAAAAAAAAATAAACATTCACGACATTCGTACAGTTTGCGAAGATAGTCGCGGCAATATTTGGTTTGGAAGTAATAACGGTCTTTTTAAAATTAAAGACAATCAAGAAATAGAGACTTTTAATTCAGAAAATGGATTAGTTTCAAACGATATTAAAATTGTATTTGAAGACTCTCAAAATATGATTTGGATTGGTACAGGGGTCGGATTAAATAAAATTTATAAAGGTAAAATCAGTTCTTTTATTAATACAGAAAAATTTAAAAAACATACAATTACCGGTATTGAAGAAGATTTTGAAGGAAATATCTGGGTTTCTACTTATGATTATGGAATATATAACCTAAAAGGCTCAAAATTTAATTTGTATAGTTGTAGCGAAAAATTAGAAACTGATGTAATTAACTCAATATTCGTTGATTATAATAACGTATTTTTAATTGGTACTAAAAATGGTGTTTTTAAATTTGTAAATACTGAATTTTCTGAATTTAAAACAAAAAAACCATTACCCGACCAAACAGTTCGAGATGTTTATCGCGATTCTAACAGGAATTTATGGATTTGTACAATTAATGGATTAGTTGAAGAAACAAAAGATGGCTCAATTCTATATAACGAAAAGAATGGATTATCAAACAATTATGTAAGATTTGCATACGAAGATAATAACAATAAAATGTGGTTTGGTACCGAAAATGGACTAAATTATTTAGATAATAATACGTTTAAAATTTATTCACGAAAAGATGGTCTTTCAAATGATTATATTCTTTCTGTTTTTATGGATAGTGAAAAAAATATCTGGATTGGAACCAGGGATGGGCTAAACCTGCTGAAAGACAATAAAATACAAACATTTTACACTAAAGATGGGCTTGCCGGAAATACAATTTTTAAGATTTATGAAGATAAAGAAAAAGACTTATGGATTGGATGTAATGGAGGGCTGACCAGATATAAAAATAAAGAATTTCAAACAATTACAACAAAACGTGGTTTGTTGGCAATTAATGCATTTCAAATTATTGAAGACCATAATGAATTTTTTTGGATTTCGAGTGTAGAAGGAATTTTTAGTATTCCCAAAAGTGAATTAAATAAAATTGCAGACTTACACGAAAAAATTGATTATATAAAACTTTATAATAACGACGACGAACTCGATGGTAATCAATGCACTGCAAATGCCCGAAATAGTATTGATAAAAATGGAAATATTTGGTTTGCAACATATAACGGACTCCTAATGATTAATCCCGATAGCATTCCTTTTAATTCTGTACCGCCAATAAATAAAATTGAATATTTAAAAGTTGATAATTCTATTGTCCCTTTATCCGAAAATATTATACTAAAGGCAGGAACACAAAGAGTTGAAATTAAATTTACCGGATTAAGTTTTACTTCTCCCAAAAATGTAAAATTAAAATACATGCTCGAAGGATTTGATAGCACTTGGATAAATGCCGGTGGAAGACGTGAAGCATTTTATACTAACTTAAAACCAGGAAAATACGAATTTAAAGTAATTTCAAGTAATAATGATGGCATTTGGAATCATAACGAAGCAAAATTAAAATTTCAACAAATAGCTTTTTTCTATCAAACAATTTGGTTTTATATAATCCTAATTATCATTTTAATAGGATTAATTTGGCTGATTTTTTATATTCGCTCAAGTGAAGTTTTGCGTAGAAATAACGAATTAGAAAAAATGGTTAATTTAAGAACTGCCGAAATTGAACAAAAAAATAAAGAAATTACATTTCAATCAAATCAACTTCAATTTATCAATCAAGAACTTGAAAAACTTTCGATAGTTGCTTGTGAAACAGATAATTCAATTGTTATTTGCGATGAAGATGGAAATATTGAATGGGTAAATGATGGTTTTACAAAGCTTTTTGGTTACGAACTCGACGAATTTATTAAAGAGAAAGGAAATAACTTAATCAAAGCTAGTTTTAATGAAAATATTAATCAACTTTTTGCCGATTGTATCTGTTTAAAAGAAAGTATTACATACACAACATTTAATTCTACAAAAAAAGGAAAAAAGATTTGGGTTCAGACTACATTAACTCCAATACTCGACGAAGCAAGATATATAACCAGGTTAGTTGCCATTGATACAGACATAACTAAATTAAAATTAGCAGAAGAAGAAATAACACATCAAAAAGAAGAAATTCAAGCACAAAGCGAAAAGCTTGAAAAAACAAATTATGACCTTGAATCTAAAAATGTTCAAATTATTGATAGTATTAATTATGCCAAACTTATTCAGGAAGCACTACTCCCCTCAAATACGCAAATTAAAGCCAGATTTAATGATTTTTTTATATTATTTCGCCCAAGAGATATAGTAAGTGGCGACTTTTATTGGTTTTCGGAAAAAACTGATATTATTTACTTTGCCGTTGCCGACTGTACCGGACATGGCGTTCCAGGAGCTTTTATGACTATGATTGGAAATACAATGTTAAACGAAATTGTTTCACACAATCAAAAACTTTTGCCTTCCGAAATTTTGATAGAACTAAACGAAAAAATTAAATTTTCTCTAAATCAGGCAGATAATAGTGTTACAAAAGGCGATGGAATGGATATTTCCTTATGTTGTTTTAATCTAATAGAAAATAATGTGCAAATTTCTTGTGCAAACCATTCCGTTTTAATAATAACAAAAAATAATGAATTAAAAGAGCTGAGTTATAGCGGTTTAACTATTGGAAGATTTTTTAAATCAAAAACAGAAAAAATCTTTACCGATTTTACTTTTGCTTTAAATGAAATAAAAAATATATATTTGTTTTCAGATGGCTATTCAGATCAGTTTGGAGGATGTGATTTTAAAAAATTTGGTTCAGAAAGATTAAAAAATCTTTTAGTAAAAAATAATAATCTATCAATGGATGAACAGTTAATAAGTTTAAAAAATGAACATGATAATTGGAAGGGTGATAGAAAGCAAATTGATGATATAACAGTAGTTGGATTAAAATTATAAAAATTTTATGGAACGATTAGAAATTGAAAAAAGCGATTATACCCCTTATGTTATTTTTGATAAGAGTAAAAACCTTCTGGAATTAGGCGGACGCTCACTTCCCGAAAATGCAATTGAATTTTATAATCCTAT
Source organism: Bacteroidetes bacterium GWA2_30_7 (assembly GCA_001768155.1). Lineage (GTDB taxonomy): Bacteria > Bacteroidota > Bacteroidia > Bacteroidales > GWF2-33-38 > GWA2-31-9. The sequence goes on along the minus strand of MENC01000032.1, from coordinate 1,854 downwards.
TATAGGCTGGTTAATTGAATACTCTGAAAAACCAAATGCTAAAACAATCTTTGATATTAAGCTAGAATATTTTAATACCCCTTCTTCAAAAAAGATACTTGATATTCTTACTATTATGGAAGAAATTCAGCGTTCAGGTAAAGACGTTATAATTAATTGGTATTACGATATTGAAGATAAAGATATGATTGATGCCGGAAAAGAATTTGCAGAGTTTGTAGAGTTAAAATTCAATTTTATAAATAGTTAATAAGATTTTAGAATTTAGAATTTATGATTATACTGCGTCAGCAACAATTTAACATTTCGACTACGCTCAATGCACCTCAATTTAACCAATTATCAATAAACATCAAACTAAAATATAACAACATGAATTTTTCAAATCTATTTTATGTGTTCTGCTTTCTTATAGTCACAGTTACAACATCTTGCAGTAATTCAGAATCAAAAGAAATTATTGAAATTGAAAAAAGTCAGTGGCGAGGCGATAATCGAGATGGAAAATTTAATGAAACAAATTTACTAAAATCGTGGACTGCTAAAGGTCCCGAACTTTTATGGTTTAACGATAGCATAGGTAATGGATATGGTTCTCCGGTAATTACTTCCGAAAAAGTTTACATTCAAGGTGAGATTGACAGCATAGGATATTTATTCGCTTTTAATCTAAGCGGAAAATTAGAATGGAAATCAGAATATGGTACAGAATGGATGGAAAGCTATATTGGTTCAAGATCTTCACCTACAGTAATTGGCGATTTAATATACGTTTGTTCAGGATTTGGCGACATATCATGTTTTAAAAATGATGGTTCAAAAGTATGGTCTAAGAATTTTCTAAAAAATTTTAATGGAAAAAATACTCGTTTTGGTTTTTCAGAATCGCTTTTAGTTGACGATAGTCTTGTGTTTGCTTCACCTGGAGGAATTGATACTAACATTATTGCACTTAATCGTTTTAACGGTGAATTAAAATGGATTAGTAAAGCCAAAAGCGAAATTCCGGCTTATTGTTCACCAATTTTAATTAATCGCAATAATCGTAAAATTATTGTTTCGTTTTCCGAACACGAATTGCTTGGAATTGATGCGATTAATGGAAATTTATTGTGGTCGCATTTGCAAGATACAATGTGCGATATTCATGGAAATTCGCCTATTTACGATAACGGATTTTTATACTATGTAACCGGTTGTGGCAACGGAACTGTAAAATTGAAACTTTCAGACAATTGCGAAAATATTGAGCAAGTATGGAAAACAATGGCTATTGATAATATTATGGGAGGAATAGTTAAAATTGATAGTTTAATTATTGGAACAAGTCATCGCAAAAAAAATATTCGATGCGTTAATGCAAACGATAGTTCATTTGTCGATTCTCTTAATTTTGGTCGTGGCAGTGTTATATTTGCCGACGATTTATTATATTGTTATAACGAAGCTGGAGAAGTTGGTTTACTTAAAGTATTTCCAAAGTTAGAACTCATCAGTTCATTTAAAATCGAAAAAGGAACATTCGAACATTTTTCGCATCCTGCGATTAAAAATGGAGTTCTTTATATAAGGCATGGAAAATCGCTGATGGCTTATGATATTAAGAAAAAGCAAGCCTAAAAAATCAATTCCAGGGTAATATTTTATATTTTCCCAACTGACATGATGACAATGTGCTTATTATTAAAGCTTTTTCTATTCTGAACGTATCCACTAATAAAGCAGTTAATTTTAGACAAAAAAAAACGCCACAAAAACACTAAGTGTATCTAAATTAGATAATTTCTTTTTGTGGAATTTTGTGTTTTGGTGATTTAGTGGCATTTTACTAACTCCCTTTTGATGGGATACTTC
>MENC01000031.1:8945-9673 GCA_001768155.1 Bacteroidetes bacterium GWA2_30_7 | reverse complement strand
GCAGGTAGAACACGTTGGCTTGGAGTTAGACCTAGAAACAGAGGTGTTGCAATGAACCCTGTTGACCATCCAATGGGTGGAGGTGAAGGAAAAAACTCCGGAGGTCACCCACGTTCTAGAAAAGGCTTATACTCAAAAGGTAAAAAGACCAGAGCACCAAAGAATATTTCTAATAAGTTTATTATAGAAAGAAGAAAAAAATAATATTGTAGTTAAAGAATAAATTATGAGTAGATCATTAAAAAAAGGACCTTATATTGATTTTAAGCTTGAAAAAAAAGTTTTTAAAATGAATGACACAAGCAGAAAAACTACTATTAAAACTTGGGCAAGAGCTTCTATGATTTCACCAGAATTTGTAGGATTAACAATTGCAGTTCACAACGGAAATAAATTTATTCCGGTTTATGTTACCGAAAACATGGTAGGTCATAAACTTGGAGAGTTTGCTCCAACAAGAACATTCAGGGGTCACGCAGGTAATAAAAAATAATTAAGTGGCAGTTTATTGCCTTTAAATGAATAAATTATGGGTGCAAGAAAAAGAATAAGCGCAAATAAGCGAAAAGAAGAAAAAAAAGTTAAAGCGATAGCAATTTTAAAAAACTGTCCTACTTCTCCAAGAAAAATGAGATTAGTTGCTGATATGATTAGAGGAGTTGAAGTTAATAACGCTCTTAATTTACTAAAATTTAGCTCAAAAGATGCTTCTAATAGTCTTGAAAAAT
>MENC01000031.1:1806-8918 GCA_001768155.1 Bacteroidetes bacterium GWA2_30_7 | reverse complement strand
AACAAAAAAATACAGGAGCTAGAATAGAAGATTCAAATATTATTGTTAGTGAAGTATATGTTGATGGCGGAAGAATGTTAAAAAGAGTATCTCCAGCACCTCAAGGAAGAGCTTATCGAAAACGAAAAAGGTCAAACCATATTACTGTTGTACTAGGCACTGATAAAAATATTGAAGTGGCTGAAGAAAAAGTGATTAATTAAAAATTATAATAAATTTAGAATTAGATGGGAAATAAGTGTAATCCAATATCAAACAGATTAGGTATTATTAAAGGTTGGGACTCTAACTGGTACGGAGGAAATGATTATTCAAGCAAATTGGTTGAAGATCATAAAATTAGAAACTATTTAAATGCTCGTTTAGCAAAAGCAAGTGTTTCTCGTATCGTTATTGAACGTACTTTAAAGCTTATTACAATTACAGTAAATACTGCTCGACCAGGAATTATTATTGGTAAAGGTGGTCAAGAAGTAGATAAGTTAAAAGAAGAACTTAAAAAGATTACAAATAAAGATGTTCAAATAAATATCTTCGAAATTAAAAGACCCGAATTAGATGCAGTATTAGTTGCAAATAATGTAGCTCGTCAGTTAGAAGGTAAAATTTCGTTCCGTAGAGCAGTTAAAATGGCAATAGCTTCCACTATGAGAATGGGAGCAGAAGGAATTAAAATAATGTGTTCCGGAAGACTTGGTGGAGCAGAAATGGCACGTTCAGAAATGTTCAAAGAAGGAAGAACACCACTACATACTTTTAGAGCTGATATTGATTATGCTATAGGTGAAGCAAAAACTACCTATGGATTAATTGGTGTTAAAGTTTGGATTTGTAAAGGCGAAATCTTTGGAAAAAGAGATTTAACTCCAAACCTTGGACTACAACAACAAAAATCAAAAGGATTTACAAAAAGAAGAAATAAAAAATAAAAACTCTAATCTTAGAATAAAATGTTACAACCAAAGAAAACAAAATTTAGAAGGCAACAGAAAGGCAAAATGAAAGGTATTGCTCAACGGGGTAGTCAAATATCCTTTGGTTCATTTGCAATTAAAACATTAGAAAGTTCTTGGATTACTGCTAGACAAATTGAAGCTGCACGACAAGCAGTAACACGTTATATGAAACGTGAAGGAAATATTTGGATTAGAATATTCCCTGATAAGCCTATAACAAAAAAGCCTGCTGAAGTACGTATGGGTAAAGGAAAAGGTGCTCCCGAAGGATTTGTTGCACCAGTTACTCCCGGCAGAATATTAATAGAAATTGATGGAGTGCCTTTAGAAATTGCTAAAGAAGCATTAAGATTAGGCTCTCAAAAATTTCCAGTTATGACAAAGTTTATAGTTAGAAGAGATTACGCTGAAAATTAACATATCATTACAATGAAAACAAACGAAATAAAAGAGCTTACAACAAAAGAAATTAATGAAAAAATTGATGATGAAAGTGCTATGTTGTTAAAGCTTAAATTGAATCATGCAGTGTCGCCTTTAGAAAATCCTTTGAAATTAAGACACACAAGAAGGCATATTGCAAAACTACAAACAGAACTTAATAAAAGAGTTAAAGAACAAAAATAAAGCATAATGGAAGAGCTTATAAGGAATTTAAGAAAAGAACGTGTTGGAGTTGTTGTTAGCAGCAAAATGGATAAATCAATTACCATAGCTGTAAAACGAAAAGAAAAACATCCAAAATACGGAAAATTCGTGAATAAAACATCAAAATTTTATGCACACGATGAAAAAAACGATTGCAATATTGGTGATAAAGTTAAAATTATGGAAACCAGACCAATAAGCAAATTAAAAAAGTGGAGATTAGTAGAAATTATTGAAAGAGCTAAATAATTATGATACAGCAGGAATCAAGATTAACCGTTGCAGACAATAGCGGTGCTAAAGAAGTTTTATGTATTAGAGTTCTTGGAGGCTCAGGAAGACGATACGCTTCTATTGGAGATGTTATAGTTGTAACAGTAAAAACAGCTTTACCATCAGGTGATACAAAAAAAGGGTCTGTAAATAAAGCAGTTATTGTTAGAACTAAAAAAGAAATTAGAAGAGCAGACGGTTCATATATTAGATTTGATGATAATGCATGCGTACTTCTAAATAATGCAGGTGAAATTAAAGGAACTCGTATTTTTGGACCAGTAGCCAGAGAATTACGCGAAAAGCAGTATATGAAAATTGTATCTCTTGCACCTGAAGTATTATAAATAATTGAAAATTAATTCTATGAATAATAAAAGTCATATAAAAAAAGGTGATATTGTGATTGTGATTGCCGGAGACGATAAAGGTCAACAAGGAAAAATTCTTGAGGTAATTACAAGCAAAAATAGAGCTATCGTAGAAGGTGTCAATATGGCATCAAAACATACAAAACCTAATGCAAAATCTCCAAACGGAGGAATTGTTAAAAAAGAAGCATCAATTCATATTTCAAACTTATTGTTAGTTGACCCATCATCTGGAAAACCAACAAGAATCGGAAGAAGAATTAGTGAAAAAACAAATAAACTTGTACGTTATTCAAAAAAATCTGGGGAGGAAATTAAGTAATGAGCTATATTCCATCGTTGCAGAAAAAGTATAAAGAGGAAGTAATACCTGCTTTAATGAAAGAGTTTAGTTATAAGTCTGTTATGCAGGTTCCAAGACTTCAGAAAATAGTAGTTAATCAAGGATTAGGAGATGCAATTGCAGATAAAAAATTGATTGACATTTCTTTAAATGAAGTTTCTAATATAACTGGACAAAAAGCAGTATCTACAATGTCTAAAAAAGACATATCTAATTTTAAACTTAGAAAAGATATGCCTATTGGAGTTAAAGTAACATTAAGAAGAGATAGAATGTATGAATTTCTTGAAAGACTAATAAGTGTTTCTCTACCTCGAATTAGAGATTTTAAAGGAATTAATTATAAGTTTGATGGTCGAGGTAATTATACATTAGGAGTTACAGAACAAATTATTTTCCCTGAAATCGACATTGATAAAATACATAAAATAATCGGAATGGAAGTTTGTTTTGTTACAACTGCCGATACCGACGAAGAAGGTTATGCTTTACTTAGAGAATTTGGAATACCATTTAAAAACATTAAGAGATAATTATGGCAAAAGAATCAATGAAAGCCCGCGAGGTAAAAAGACAAAAATTATGCGATAAATTTGCTGAAAAAAGAGCAAAACTAAAAGCCGCAGGTGATTATGTAGCACTTAGCAAACTTCCTAAAAACGCTTCTCCCGTAAGATTACATAACAGATGCAAACTAACAGGACGACCTAAAGGATATATGAGACAATTTGGAATTAGCAGAATCACATTCAGAGAAATGTGTTCATTTGGACTAATTCCTGGAATAACAAAAGCTAGTTGGTAAAATTTAAAAATAAATAGATATGACTGATCCGATATCAGATTATTTGACGAGATTGAGAAATGCTTTAAAAGCCAAGCATAAAATAGTTGAAATTCCTTCTTCAAATATCAAAAAAGAACTTACTAAAGTTTTATTTGAAAAAGGATATATTTTAAGTTATAAATTTGAAGATGCTGGAATTCAAGGAAATATAAAAATTGCCTTGAAATATCATCCTACTACAAAAATTCCTGCAATCAAAAAACTTGAAAGAATAAGTAAACCAGGTTTACGAAAATATGTAGGTACTGATGATTTACCTAGAGTATTAAATGGATTAGGTATTGCAATTTTATCTACTTCATATGGTGTAATGACAGATAAAGAAGCTCGCGATAAGAATACCGGTGGCGAAGTTTTATGTTATATTTATTAATTTTGGAGGAATAATATGTCAAGAATAGGTAAGCTCCCAATTCAAATTCCTGCTGGTGTTACTTTTAATGTTGATAAAGACAACGTTGTAACAGTTAAAGGAAAATTAGGTGAGTTAAGCAGAAAAGTTAATAGCGATATTAAAGTAGAACTTGTTGAAAATCACATTCAAGTTAGCCGACCATCTAATGAGAATATGCACAGGTCTTTACATGGATTATATAGAGCTTTAATCAGTAATATGGTTGTTGGTGTATCTACTGGTTTTAAACTTGAGCAAGAAGTTGTTGGAGTTGGTTATAAAGCAGTTAATAATGGACAAATTTTAGAACTATCGTTAGGATATTCACATGATATTTTCTTTAGATTACCAGATGAGGTAAAAGTTGAAACCAGAACTGAAAGAAGAGCTAATCCAATTATTACTTTAACAAGTTATGATAAAGAGTTACTTGGTAAAGTTGCTGCTAAAATCAGATCATTCCGTCCACCAGAACCATATAAAGGCAAAGGTATTAAGTTTGTAAACGAAGTATTACGTAGAAAAGCCGGCAAAGCTGCAAGCGTATAAAATCATAAATCGTAAATCATAAATCGTAAATTGAAATATGGCACTAACTAAGTTAGAAAGAAGACAAAGGATTAAATTAAGAATTAGAAAGAAAATTTCTGGTAACACTACTACTCCAAGAATGTGTATATTCAGAAGTAATCGTCAAATTTCTGTTCAAATTATAGATGATATTAATAAAATAACCTTAGTATCAACGTCTTCATTAAGTAAAGAAATCGCAGAAAGTAAAGGCGTGAATAAAATTCAACAAGCAAGCCTTGTTGGTAAAGCAATAGCTCAAAAAGCTATTGAAAAAGGTATTTCATCAGTAGTATTTGATAGAAATGGCTTTTTATATCATGGAAGAGTAAAATCATTGGCAGATTCTGCCAGAGAAGCAGGTTTAAAATTTTAATATTAGCTATGACTACAAGTATAAGAAAAGTAAAAACAAGCGATCTAGAATTAAAAGATAGATTAGTTGCAATCAATAGAGTTACAAAAGTTACTAAAGGAGGTAGAACATTCAGTTTTTCTGCAATAGTTGTTGTTGGAAACGAAAGTGGAATTGTAGGTTTTGGTTTAGGAAAAGCCAATGAAGTAACTTCTGCTATCTCAAAAGGAATTGAAGATGCAAAAAAGAATTTAATTAGAATTCCAATTTACAAAGGAACTATTCCTCATGAGCAACTTGCTAAATTTGGAGGGGCAGAAGTTTTTCTAAAACCTGCTTCACATGGTACTGGGGTAAAAGCCGGAAATGCTATGCGTGCTGTATTAGAAAGTGTTGGAATAACCGATGTTTTAGCTAAATCTAAAGGCTCATCAAATCCACATAATATTGTTAAAGCTACAGTAAATGCACTTTTAGAATTAAGAGATGCTTATTCAGTTGCTCAACAACGTGGAATTAAATTAGAAAAAGTTTTTAAAGGTTAACTGTAACACAAACCTCTGGTTTGTAAAAAGATAAAATAAAATGGCAAAAATTAAAATTACTCAAACAAGAAGCAAAATCAAATGTCCTGCTCGACAAAAAAGGACTTTAGAAGCTTTAGGTATAAAAAAACTTAATCATTCAGTTGAACACGAAGCAACACCTCAAATTTTGGGAATGATTAATACAGTTAAACATTTAGTTTCAACTAGTGAAGCTTAATAATATTTTATAATTAAAAAGATTAATAAATTCTAAATAAGCAACAATGGATTTAAGTAATTTACAACCGGCAGAAGGTTCTGTAAAAAAGCACAAGAGATTAGGACGTGGTCAAGGCTCAGGTAGAGGTGGTACTTCAGGAAGAGGACACAAAGGGGCAAAGTCTCGTTCTGGCTATAAATCGAAAAAAGGTTTTGAAGGCGGTCAAATGCCAATGCAAAGACGTTTACCAAAATTTGGTTTTAATAACATTTTCAGAAAAGAATATAAAGTTATTAATTTAAGCGATTTACAAACTATTTCTGAAACTCAAAAATTAGACAAAATTAATATTCAAACTTTAGTTTCTTGTGGACTAGTTTCTAAAAGTAACCTTATCAAGATTCTTGGAAATGGTACATTATCTATTAAATTAGAAGTTACAGCTAATGCGTTTTCTAAATCTGCAATAGCAGCAATCGAAGCTAATGGGGGTACAGTAATAAAATTATAAACTGATGAAAAAATTTATTGAAACCCTAAAGAATATTTACAAAATCGAGGAGTTAAGGTCAAGAATTTTAACTACACTTGGTATTCTTATCGTTTATCGTTTAGGGTCATTTATCGTACTTCCGGGAGTCGATCCAACTCAACTAGATGCTTTAAAAGCTCAAACTTCTGACGGGGTTTTAGGTTTATTAAATATGTTTTCGGGTGGAGCCTTTTCAAATGCATCAATTTTTGCATTAGGTATAATGCCTTATATTTCATCCTCTATCGTTATTCAATTGTTAGGGATAGCAATACCTTATTTCCAACGATTACAAAAAGAAGGCGAAAGTGGTAGAAATAAAATTAATCAGATTACAAGATATTTAACAGTACTTATTACTGGATTTCAAGCACCTGGTTATTTAGCAAACCTTAAAGCTCAACTTCCAGAATCAGCATTTGTTTTACAAGGTACATTCTTTTGGGTATCATCTGTAATTATATTAATTGCTGGAACGATTTTTATAATGTGGCTTGGCGAAAAAATTACCGATAGAGGAATCGGAAATGGGATATCATTAATAATTATGATTGGAATTATTGCCAGATTACCTTTCTCATTAGCTGCCGAATTTTTCTCAAGACTTGAGGTTCAAGGAGGTGGATTAGTTTTATTTTTAGTAGAATTAGTTAGTTTATTAATTGTAATTGGGACAGTAATTTTACTTGTTCAAGGCACCAGACGAATTCCTGTTCAGTATGCAAAAAGAATTGTTGGGAATAAACAGTATGGCGGAGTTCGTCAATACATTCCGTTAAAAGTTAATGCGGCGGGAGTTATGCCAATTATTTTTGCTCAGGCAATAATGTTTATACCTATTACACTTGTAGGTTTTGCAAGCTCCGAATCAATGTCGGGTTTTGCAGCAGCATTTTCAAATTATATGGGTTTCTGGTATAATTTTACATTTGCAATTTTAATTATCTTATTTACATATTTTTATACTGCCATTACTATTAACCCAGTTCAAATGGCAGAAGATATGAAGAAAAATGGCGGATTTATTCCGGGTGTAAAACCAGGTAAGAAAACAGTTGAATTTTTAGATTCAATTA
>MENC01000031.1:0-1716 GCA_001768155.1 Bacteroidetes bacterium GWA2_30_7 | reverse complement strand
TTGCACAATTTTATGGAGGAACATCTTTATTAATTTTAGTGGGTGTTGTTCTTGATACTTTACAACAAATTGAAAGTCATTTATTAATGCGTCATTATGATGGCTTAATGAAAACAGGACGAATTAAAGGTCGAACTGGAAGTAATGCATCAATATAATAGGTAATATGGATTATTTAATAAGTAATATTTTAGATTTTATGATTACGTTTTTCAATGTAAATATTAAATTTTACATATTAAATATTACTTACTAATAAGGTTCTTTGATGGTTTTTTATAAGACTGAAGACGATATTCTATTTTTGAAAAAAAGTGGAGATTTGGTTTCTAAAACTTTAGCCGAAGTTGCTAAAAATATAAAGCCCGGAATTTCAACTTTAAAACTGGATTCTATAGCCGAACAATTTATTCGGGATAATAATGGAATTCCAGGTTTTCTTGGTTATAGAAGTTTTCCAAATACGCTTTGTATTTCAATTAATGAGCAAGTAGTACACGGATTACCTTCAAACTACGAACTTAAAGATGGCGATATTGTTTCTGTTGATTGTGGTGTAATTCTGAATAATTATTATGGCGATAGTGCATACACTTTTATTGTTGGTGAAACAAGCTTCGAAATAAAAAAATTATTATCCGTAACTAAAGAAGCACTTTACAAAGGAATTGAATTAGCTGTAGAAGGCAACAGAATAGGAGATATTGGATTTGCTGTTCAATCACATGCCGAAAAAAATGGATACTCAGTAGTTAGAGAACTAGTTGGACACGGAGTAGGGCGAAATTTACACGAAAAGCCTGAAGTCCCTAATTATGGAAAAAGAGGCTCTGGTTTAAAATTAAAAACAGGTTTGGTTATAGCTATCGAACCAATGGTTAATTTAGGTAAAAAAGAAGTAATTGAAAGTAAAGACGGATGGACAATTAGTACTAAAGATAAAAAACCATCAGCTCATTTTGAACATACAATTGCTGTTAGAAAAGAGAAAGCTGAAATATTAACAACATTCGATTATATAGAACACATATTAAATTAATTTATGGCGAAGCAGCCCTCAATAGAACAAGACGGAACAATAATAGAAGCATTATCAAATGCTATGTTTAGAGTGCAATTGCAAAATGGGCATATAATTACAGCACATATTTCTGGAAAAATGAGAATGCACTATATTAAAATATTACCAGGTGATAAAGTTAGATTAGAAATGTCGCCTTATGATTTAAGCAAAGGAAGAATAACTTTTAGATATAAATAAAAACACCTTCAAGCGTTTGAGGAACGAAATCCTTGAAGCGTGTTTTAAAAATAAATTTTTATGAAAGTCAGAGCATCAATAAAGAAAAGAACACCAGACTGCAAAATTGTAAAACGAAATGGCAGACTGTATGTTATTAATAAAAAGAACCCAAAGTATAAACAACGTCAAGGATAATTATTAATTTTGTAAATTTAAACAGTAAACTATGGCGAGGATAGCTGGAGTTGATATTCCAAATAATAAAAGAGGAGAAGTATCTCTAACCTATATTTATGGTATAGGTGTAAGCACTTCTAATAGAATTTTAGAAGAAGCAGGAGTTGATAAAAACATTAAAGTTCAAGAATGGACAGATGATCAATTATCTAAAATTAGAAATGTAATTACAACTACTTGTAAAATTGAAGGAGAATTAAGGTCTGAAGTTCAGCTTAATATTAAACGACTTATTG
>MENC01000030.1 GCA_001768155.1 Bacteroidetes bacterium GWA2_30_7 | reverse complement strand
TTATAAGCTATGCTGATACTTTCAATTTCTTTTTTTTCGCCCGAATTAATATAAACTTTTTTTCCAGAACCGGCTAAAGTAATTTCTATAATATTTTTACCACCTTCAATATTTTCATTAAAAACTTCAACAGAGTTTTTAATAAATTTCTTCATTTTAACATTAACCGTTTCTTTTTTATTTGTTTCAAATTTAACATCAAAAGCTTCATTAGAAAAATCGCTTACAAAAATCGGAAAACTCATAATTTTATCGTTTTCTTTTATAGAAAAATGTGGGTCAGATGTATAAATAACTTTTGAAGTTTCTCCTTCTCTAATGTGCATACTTCCTTCAAAACCGGTATATCTGGTAACTCCGGCACCAACTATCATTAATATAAACGAAATATGCATTAATAAAACTGCGATTTTTTTAAAGCTAAACAAATTATATTTCAGAATATTACCGATAAAGTTGAAAACCAATAATACTAGAATTAGCTCAAACCATTTTGCATTATAAATCAATAACTTTGAAGTAAGAGTATCGTATCTATCTTCAACAAATGTGGCAATTGCCATAGCAAAAGTCAAAATAATAAGTAAAATGAATGTGGTTTTAGATGAAGAAATTATTTTAAAAAAATTGTTCATATTATTCGTATTGAATTTTAAAAATTTAATAATTAACCTTTTGAAATTTAATTATAAATGAGCTTCAAAAGATGTTCAAAAATAGAAAAATTAATCAATCGAATATTTAAGTATTTATTAATATTAATAACATTAAATCCTAATAATCTTATACTTTTTGTAATGAGAGCATTAGCAATGTTAAAAATTGCAAAAATGTTTTACAATATGCTATTTGACTGATTATCGTTATTGAAAATTAAAATTAATAAGTACTTTTGACAAGAATTTTAACTAAAATAATTTATAAAAATGAAAATTTTAATTTCTGTTATCGCACTATTTTTTGTATTGGTATCATGTAATAATAAGGAGTCGGAAAAAGCAAATGAAGCCGGCAATAATAAAATTATTGTAAAAGAAGTTTTACATGCCGGCGAATATACTTATGTTAATGGCTCTGTAGGAGATAAAGAACAATGGTTTGCTGTTCCTTCGTTAGAAGCTAAAGCAGGAGACACTTTTTATTACGAAGGTGGATTGGTTATGAATAATTTTGAAAGTAAAGAATTAAACAGAACCTTTGATGTTATTCTATTTCTTGAAGGACTTAGTAAAAAACCAATTGATAAAAATGCACAACAAGCAGAGGTATCAAAATCGGCACATTCGGCTGCAAAAAATCTAGAAAAAGTTGTTGGAACATTAAGACCGGTTGAAGGGGCAATTACAATTGCTGAACTTTTTGCAAATAAAAAAAATTATATCGACAAATCTGTAAAAGTAAATGGAGTAGTAATAAAATTCAGTGAAGGTATTATGAATAAAAACTGGATTCATTTACAAGATGGAACCGAAAGTGATGGAAAATATGATTTAACAATTACAACATTAGATAAGGTTGCTGTTGGTGACACATTATCTCTTGAAGGAAAAATTACTTTAGATAAAGACTTAGGAATGGGATATTTTTATGAAGTAATAATGGAAGATGCTGCTAAAAAATAATATCAATATTAATTTTTTATTTAAGGGTTCAGATTTTTTCTGAACCTTTTTTTTTGTAAGTTCAAACTAATTTCAGATGATTTTTAATATATTTAGTGTCTTTTAGAAAACAGGATATTTTTAGAAATACCAAATTTCAATCTTCAAAAATCAAATAAATCTCAAATTACAATCCATTAATATCCAAACGTTTTGAGAATTGAATTTTGAATTTATTTGTCATTTGTTTTTTGTCTTTTGGAGTTTTCTTACAAACACTACGTAGAGTTTTCTTGCATAAGTTCCCACAAATAGTTTGGACAAAAATCATAACCATTTGGCCACATTATGCCGTTAAATTCATTTATTGAAACTTGCTTAAAGTATTCGGTGTTGTTTAGTTCATCTGAAATGCCGCCTCCTATATATGGTTTAATATCAATAATGCCAAAAAAACCGTCTGCAAACTTAATTTGTAAGCAATAATTCTCTATATATTTAACTTCAATAATTTTTTCCATAATATATTATTCTAACGGAGCTATTTTATTTAAATTCTTTCTTTCACGACCAAGATTCCAATCATTAAGCAGTTCTTCCCTATGTTCTTCTGCCCATTCCAATACCATTGCTTTTACACGCTTTGGCAATGTGCCTTTTAACATTCGCAGTGTTTGAATATCAATTTCTGCCTCATGTTCCTGATATTTTGCATGAAAATGTGGTGGATTATGTTCATTGTAAAACATTCCGATAACAATTCCAAAAAAATGACTTATTTCAGGCATAATATTTTATGTTTTTATTACAAATTTACAAAAATCATGTTTATAACACAAACCCTATTCAGACAATTACTCATTTCGCAAAAAATAATTCTTACAACAAATAGTAAAAAGCGAAGAATCTGCTATAAACCAAACATCCGATGTTTCCAAAACATCGGATGTTTTTAACAGCTTAATTGCATTACAAATGCTTATAATAAATGTGCGGGATTGCAAATCCCAACCAGCAGGGGAGTGTGATATTTTTATGAAGTGATTATGGAGGATGCTGCTAAAAAATAATATCAATGGATTTCATATAGGAATTTATCAAGCAAAAGTCTGATTATACTGTGAACGGGATAAATTGACACATTAAAAGTGTACAAATTTATCACGTTTAATATATAACGAAATCTTGATTCTTAAAATCTGTTAACCCTTCATTTTCTCAAATTTCTTCATACAATCTACCAAAGCCTGAACACTTTCTGTTGGAAGTGCATTATAAGTTGATGCTCTGAATCCGCCAACCGAGCGGTGTCTCAGCCTCAGTCAGGTGTTTTCACCTGACTGAAACCTTATTTATCAGATGAAAAACATTGTCAGGTGAAAACATCTGACAAAGGCAGCGAAAATTTGCGTAATATGTGGGAAAAATAAATATATGTCCAATTTGTCGTACACCACCTAAAATCTGTTAACCCTTCATTTTCTCAAATTCCTTCATACAATTTACAAGTGCCTGAACACTTTCTGTTGGAAGTGCATTATAAGTTGATGCTCTGAATCCGCCAACCGAGCGGTGTCCTTTAATTCCAACCATTCCTTTTGATTTTGCGAAAGTCATAAATTCATCTTCGAGATGTTTGTATTTCTCGTTCATTACGAAGCAAATATTCATAATTGAACGCGAATCTTTTTCGGCAGTTCCAACAAATATTGAATTTCTGTCTATTTCGTCGTAAAGTAGTTTTGCTTTTGCTTCATTAATTTTTTGCATTTCTTTGAGTCCACCAATACTTTTTAACCATTTTAATGTTTCTTTCATCACTAAAATTGGAAAACATGGTGGAGTATTCAGCATCGAACCTTCTTTAATATGATTTCGATAATCGAGAATTGTTGGAATTGGGCGAGTTACTTTTCCCAGAATGTCTTCTCTAATAATAATAAAGGTAACTCCGGCTGGTCCAACATTTTTTTGAGCTCCACCATAAATCACTGCGTATTTGCTAACATCAACCGGACGACTCATAATATCTGAAGACATATCGGCAACAAGATTAACCGGAGAATCAATATCAACTTTTAATTCTGTTCCATAAATAGTATTATTGGTTGTAATATGAAAATAATCAACATCTTTTGGAATCGAATATCCTTTTGGATAATAAGTGTAGTTTTTTTCTTTTGAAGAAGCTAAAACATTTACTTCGCCAAAAAATTTACCTTCTTTAATTGCTTTACTAGCCCAAACTCCTGTATCGAGATATGCGGCTTTTTTTTCTAATAAATTGAATGGGAGCATGCAAAATTGCAAACTTGCTCCACCTCCAAGAAATAAAATTTGATAACCTTCTGGGATTCCTAAAAGTTCTCGCCATAGGCTTTTTGTTTCTTCGAGGATTGCTTCAAATTCTTTTGTGCGATGTGAAATTTCCAATATTGACATTCCAATATTGTCAAGTTCTAATACTGCTTTTGCTGAATTTTCCAATGCAATTTTTGGTAAAATACATGGTCCTGCGTTAAAGTTATGTTTCATATTTTTTAAGTTTATTAGTTGAATAGTTTATAAGTTTAAAAATCCTAAATTCCAAAGAGATTGCTTCGTGCCTCGCAATGACGTAAATTCTAAATTCTATTAAGCTATGCTTTTGGTCATATTTAAAGGTTTTTCAGAATTTTTTTTAATAATAGGTGTTTTGAATTTTCCTCCGTTAACTAAATGTTTGCCTTCTAATACTGGTACTATATCTGTTTTATTGACGGTAAAACAGAATTTAATTTCGTTTTTAAGATTTAATTTTTTTAGTCTTATTCGATGAGATGATTTTCGTAAAAATGAAAACATATCTTTTTTAGCGGAGCTATATAGTTGCATACCAACAAAAACTGAATCGCTCATTGTTTCGTACTGTCCGGTTTTAATTAATCTATCGGCAACAGCACCGGCAAAAATTGCATCTTCAAAATTAAATTTATAACGCCATCCTGCACATAATAACAATACATTTCGGTCTTGCATTATTATCCAATTTACAATAGCGTCAAAGTTTAAAAAAGAACCAATAGCAACTTTATAAGCATTTCGGGCAACGTCTATAGCCAAAGTTCCATTTGTTGTGGTTATTGCTATTTTTTTGCCTTTAATTTCAGGAGTCATATAGCTGAATGGAGAGTTTCCAAAATCAAAATTTTCTAGTTCCACTCCATCTCTTTCTCCTGCTACTAAGTAGCCTTGATTTCTGTAACTTAGGGTTTCTTCTTCTGATGCAAGTGGTAAAATTTTATCTACTCCATATTCAAAAGCAATACACATAACTGATGTTGCTCTTAATACATCAATAACAACTACAATGCTGTCTTCGGTGGAGTAATATGGATAAAGTGCCGGTGAGAAACAAATATCAACTTGTTTTTTAGGTAATTCCATAATTTTTTACTGTGCCTTGTAAATAGGCAATTTTACAACTTTAGCTTTTAAATGCTTGGTTCGAATATTAATAAATATTTCACTTCCAGTACTTGAAAAGTTTGGTTTAACATATCCCATTCCAATTCCAATTTTGAGCATAGGCGACATTGTTCCAGAAGTAACTACACCAATTTGTTCGCCGTTACTATCAACTATTTCGTAGTCATGTCGCGGAATTCCTTTATCAATCATTTCGAATCCGACAAGTTTTCGTGAAACTCCTGAATTTTTTTGATTTAATAATAAGTTTTTATCGGTAAAATCTTTTTGAGCAGTAAATTTTGTAATCCAGCCAAGACCTGCTTCAATAGGAGAAGTTGTGTCGTTTATGTCGTTTCCATATAAGCAGAATCCCATTTCTAGTCTTAAAGTATCACGGGCTGCAAGTCCAATTGGTTGAACTCCAAACTCTTTTCCTGCTTCAAAAACTGCTGTACAAATTTTTTCGGCATCTTCGTTTGCAAAATAAATTTCACAACCGCCAGCGCCTGTATATCCTGTTGTAGAGAAAATTACATCTTTAACGCCTGCAAAGTCAAGTTTTTTAAATGTATAATATTCCATATCTTCGATAGGAGTGGAGGTTAGCTTTTGCATTGCTTTGAGTGCTAAAGGTCCTTGTACTGCTAATTGGCTGATTTCGTCTGAAGCATTATATAAAATTGCTCCAACATTGTTTTGGCTTTGTATCCAATTCCAGTCTTTTTCAATATTTGAGGCATTAACAACTAATAAATAAGTTTCGTCATTAATTTTATAAACCAACAAATCGTCAACTATACCGCCTTTTCCGTTTGGAAAGCATGAATATTGTACTTTCCCATTATAAAGTACTGATGCATCGTTTGATGTAACTTTTTGGATTAATTTTAGTGCATTTGGTCCTTTTACCCAAATTTCGCCCATGTGCGAAACATCAAAAACACCTAGTTTGGTTCTTACGCAAATGTGTTCATCGTTAATGCCGGTGTATTCTAAAGGCATGTAAAAGCCTACAAAAGGAACCATTTTAGCTCCAAGTTTCTCGTGTATGTGAGATAATGCTGTTCGTTTCATAATATATTTTATTTAGTGTGCATCAGTTATGTCAATTTTTTTGTTTTAATAAACACCAAAATTCAAAATACAAATAAAATCCAATGAATCAATGATTAAAATTTCAAACCGTTGATGGCAAAGCGTTTGTGATTTTGAATTTGTAATTTATTTGATATTTGTAATTTTCATTTTAATTGAAACCTCGTACTTTATGGATAGATACTAATTACTTAAAACTTTAAATTCAACTCGTCTGTTTTCTTGTCTTCCGACTTCTGTATCATTTGTTGAAATTGGCTGTAAATATGCATAACCTTTGTACTCAAGTCGTCCGGTACTAATTCCAAGTTTAATTAAATAATCAACAACTGCTTTTGCTCTCGATTCTGATAATTTAACGTTAAGTTGCAAAGAGCCAAGATTATCGGTATGACCTGAGATTTCGATTTTTAAATTCGGGAAATCGGTTAGTAATTTATAAACACGTTCTAACTCAGGAAAAGATTCTGACCTTAAAGTTGCTTTTGCATAATCGAAGAATATGTTTTTTAAGACAATTTTAGAACCAACAACTAATTTATTTAAAAGAATTTCTTTATTTACTTCCTGATAGTTAGTAGCTTCTGGAATATCAAAATTTTCGGAGTGGAATAAATAACCTTCTGCTTTTACAGCAATTCCATAATTTTTCCCCGAAGGGAGCGATACTAAGAATTTACCGGTAGCACTATTTGATTTGAAAGTAGAGATTATTGCATTTTTTGCATTATCAACTATTTCAATATCTGCTTCTAATGGATTTAATGAAATAGCATCTTTTACAGTTCCTTTCAGAATTGTTAAACGCATTGTTTTAATTTCAACAGTTTCTTGTATAACAGTTTCGCTGATTGGTTCGGCAATACTGGCTATAAGGTTATCTTCGTTACTTTGAATACCTGGTTTTTCGGGACCTCTGAATGTTATCATATAAATGTCGTGGTCGCCAAAACCGCCTTCTTTGGCAGAAGAATAATATCCATGTTGCCCGCTAGCCGAAACAACGAAAAATAAATCATTATCGGGGGTATTTACCGGATAGCCAAGGTTAACCGGCTCAGACCATGTGCCTTCATCATTTAATGTTGTGGAAAAAATATCGTATCCACCCATAGTATTATGTCCGTTTGAACTAAAATATAAAGTTCTGCCGTCGGGGTGCATAAAAACGCTTCTTTCGTCAAATTCTGTATTAATTACACTTCCCATGTTTGTAGCTTCATCCCATTTTCCTTTTTCGCCCATATTACTCATATATAAATCCATTCCACCGAATGTTTTATCTTCACGTTCGCTGGCAAAGTACATGGTTTTACCATTATATGAAAAACTTCCGTCTGCTTCACGAAATTCTGTATTAATAGTTTTAGGAAGTGCTTTAGGCGATTGCCATTCAGTTCCTTTTAACGTACATTTATAAATATCTCCTTCGACGAATATAAATAATTCCTGTCCATCGGCAGATAATCCGATTGTAGCATCATTTCTATCGGTATTTAATGGTTTTCCAAGATTAGTTGATGGTTGCCATTTGTTTTGAGCATTTTTATAAGATACATAAATGTCTTCGTAGTATTTCAAATCGTTTTGGTCTTTACCTCCTCCGGTAGTATTTTCTCTACGAGATGTATAAATAATCATCGACTCGTCGGCAGAAATTAGTGGGCTATAATCGGGATAAGATGAATTAATTTCTGTACCAGGATTATCAATCCAAACTCGAATTGGTGTTTTAATTAATTCTTTTCCAATATTACATTCTTGAATTTTTTTGTCAATATCTTTTCGTTTTTCTTGTAAATCTTTTGGAGCAAGTAGATTTTTATATTTTGTATAATTTTTAATTGCATCATCAAATTCTAAATTCAAATGTAAGCTTCTAGCCAATAAATATAAAATATCGTCTGCTACGTTATTTTTTAATTCAATAGCTTTTTTTAAGTATTGTAACGATTTTTTTGCTTCATAGTTTGAATATAAATAACTAGCTCCAATTTTATAATTAAGTAAAGCATTATTTGGATTAAATTTATTTGCAGGAATATAAAAATCTAATGCTGTTTTAAAATTGCCAACTGCACCTGTTTCGTAAAGTTTATCGCCTTCTTTTAAATTCTTAGATGCTTCTTTAAAGCCTTCTTTATCGCTAGGAAAGTTATCTTTTTCAAATTCAACGTTTTGAGCAAATATTGAAAAATAACTCAATATTAGAAATGTAAGTGATATATATTTTTTCATATTTTAAATTTTAAATGCTAAATTCATCTTTGCCACAAAGGCACAAAGGCACAAAGTTTCACTATTCTTAATTCTAAATTCTTAATTCTTAACTTACTCACAACTAAAAGTATAATTTGCGGCTGCTTTTACTCCAAGTTCTTCGGCTTTTTTCCAGTCTTTGCAAGCTCCTTCCAAATCGCGAAGTTCTTCTTTTGCAACTCCTCTGTTCAAATATGCTAATCCATAACTTTTATCCATTTCGATAGCTTTTGTAAATTCGGTAATTGCATTTTTATATTCTTTTTGCTTGAGCATTACAGTTCCAATGTTATTAACTGCATAAGCATAATCTTTTTTTATTTCAATGGCTTTATTAAAGTCTTTTATAGCACCTTCGTAGTCTTTATTGTCGTACTTGGCACTTCCCCGATTGTTGTATGCTATGTAATATTCGGGTTTAAATTTTACAGCTAAAGTATAGTTTGCAATTGCTTCATCTACTTTTTCTTTTTTTCTTAAAACTGTACCTAAGTTGTTATATGCAATAGCAAATTTACTATCAACTTTAACCGCTTTTGAATAATCTTCTATAGCTTTATCAAAATCGTCAATTTTACGAT
This sequence comes from Bacteroidetes bacterium GWA2_30_7, assembly GCA_001768155.1. Classification (GTDB taxonomy): domain Bacteria; phylum Bacteroidota; class Bacteroidia; order Bacteroidales; family GWF2-33-38; genus GWA2-31-9. Next base: position 6,706 of record MENC01000030.1, on the reverse strand, counting down.
ACGAGCTTCCTCTATCGTTGTATGCATAAGCAAAATTAGCATCTAAATCAATACATGAAGTAAAATCAGTAATTGCTTCTTTATAGTTATTTTTTTCAAATTGAAGTACACCTCTGAAATAATAAACTTTTGCATCTTTATAGCCTTTGCTGATAGCAGACGAATAATCTTCAAAAGCTCCATCTTTATTTCCGGTAAAATTTTTTGCTTGACCTCTGAAATAATATGCACTTACAAGGCTGTCGTTAATTTCAACTGCCATAGTGAAATCGTTAATAGCTTCGCTGTATTCTTTGGTTTCGAGCCGTACGCTTCCTCTGTTAATGTAGGCTTTTGCAAAATCAGGTTTTAACTGAATGGCTTGATTAAAAAACTCGATTGCTTCTTTAAATTTTTTGTTTTTAAAACTTTCGGTTCCATTATTATATGCCAGCTCTGCTTCTTGGTTTTCGGCTACTACTAATGTAGAATCTGGCGTACTTGAAGCTCCTGTAACTGTATTTTGAGCATAGTTTTTTAATGAAATTAGAAAAATAATAATTGCTAAATAATACTTCATAATTTTTAATTTTTTGGTTTGTAAAGATAAATATTTCTTTTACTTTTTTTTTAGTAGTTAAAAAAAAACAATAATTTAGAATAAATCTTATAAATCTTTGGTGATGTTGTTTTGTATATATTGTTAATAGTTTATTAGTTTTTAGTCATAGTTTTTTTGTTAATAGTTTGTTGGTTTATTAGTTCGGTTGCCAAAACCTTGAAATAAGTTTTTTTATTATCAATATATCTCATTTTTGTATCAAATTTCCAAATCCATTCTTTTGAATTTTTTCCAATAGGTAATTGGCAATGAACTAATTGATTTGTTTTTTCAATAATATCATTTTTATTTATAATATACTCTTCAATATCAGATATTAAGCATGTTCGATTTTTAGATAAAAATTGAATATGATTATTTTGAATTATTGTTCTTAATTGCAAAATTTCTTGTTCAGCATATATTTTATATTGTTTTAGATAATCAATAATAATTATATCAAGTTGATTTAAAATATTTAATGATATTATAGATGAATCATATATATTTTGTTTATAATATACTTTTTCAAATTCGGATAATTCAACTTTAGTTTTTGTTTTTTTAAAATCCAAAACACTCTGCTGTGCTAACTTAGCTATTCCGCCGGTTATATCATCAACAATAAATTCCAAGTTTGAATACGAACGTTGTAACTTTTTAATATTAATTGGATGATTAACATCAATTAAATAAACTTTTTTAAACCTCTTAGATAAATATTCTATTGGAACATCGAGCAACCAACCGCTTCCTAAAATTACAATGTTTTCGGTTGAATTATTTTCGCAAAAAGATATAATATAGTTTTTACATTTTTCTAAATGTTCGTCCCAATTTTTTTTTTCTCGGTTATATCTTGTAAAAATTCCATTTTGGTCGGTAATATAGCCAAGTTCGTTATAAAAATTGCGTTTAAAAGTTAAAATATTCATTAAAACCAAATTTATTTATTGTAATGTTTTTGTAACTAATCAGTTGATTTAAATTGCTAAAACCCAAATACATGCCACAGATTACTCACAGATTAATTTTTTTTAAGGAGTTCGTGAGACTTCGTGTTCACAGATTAAAAATATTCTATTATTTAGAATTTTCACAGATGAAAACAACCTTCGGTTGTTTTAAATCTGTGAACTTAGCGAAGCGATTTCACGAATGCAAATAAAAAACAAACAATATAATGAGTAATCTGTGGCTATTGTGTTTTAAATTAGAAACTGATTAGTTGCATGTTTTTTAATAAATTAAAATGCAAACTTATAGTAATTAATATAAAATATAAATAAAATGATAGTTTTACAATCATTTTTTCTTAATTTGGCTTTTCAAATTAATGAATTGAGAAATATTTTTAAAATATTATTTTTTATAACATTTTTTTCATCTAGTTGTTTTTTATATTCTCAAAATCAGAAATATATAAAGAAACTCCACACTGAAAGTCTGCAATTTTTTAATAATGAAGATTATCAAAAAGCATTGCCAATTCTGATTGAACTTGATTCGTTAGAAGCCGGTAATTTTGAAACTAAGTATTATTTAGGAGTTTGTTACCTAAATTCAAGTTCAAAAGATAAAGCAATTAAATACCTGGAATATGCTATTAAAAACAACGAATCGAGTATTCCTGCCGATGTGTTTAAAGACATGGGCGAAATTTATTTACAAAAGAATCAGTTTACCAATGCTTTAAATTATTTTGTAAAATATCAACGGATTACTCCCCAATTCGATCAATCTCAATCGAATATCTCAACTCTTTTAGAAAATACCAAAAATGCAAAAAAATTATTCAAAGATTCAGTAGATGTTAAAATCGAAAAGTTAGATAAAAAGATAAATAATGATATTAAATCGGAATATTTGCCAATTATTAGTGCAGATGATTCCCATCTTTTTTATGTTTCATCAATAAAATTTAAAAATTCGGCATCCGATTCTTTAAAATTTATTATGCATTCTATTAAAGAAAATGGAAATTGGAAAACACCGCAAGTTCTTGAATTTGAAGTTGCTGATAATCAATATGAACTAGCTGGAATTTCTTCCGATGCTCAGATTATTTATTTAAAATTTAATAATAATTTGTATTTAGGTAATTTATCAGGTAATAAATGTATAAATATTAAGGAGTTAAAAGGAATTAACTCTGAATATTGGGAATATTTTATTAGTGGTACTCCAGATGGAAACGAAATGTATTTTTCTAGTAATAATTTAGGAGGATTAGGCGGTAGAGATTTATATAAAATTGTGAAAAAAGAAGATGGAACTTGGTCAACACCAAAGAACTTAGGAAATAAAATTAATACAGCATTAGATGAAGATTTTCCGTTTATTCATCCCGATAAAAAAACGCTTTATTTTGTTTCAAAAGGGCATAATTCGATGGGAGGATTTGATATATTTAAATCAATTAGTTTAGGAAAAAATATTTGGTCAAAACCTAAAAACGTTGGTTATCCGATAAATACCACAAACGATGATTTATCTTTTTCGATTACTGCAAATGGTAATACTGCTTATGTTTCCAGGACTCAGGAAAATAATTCGTATTTAAATGATATTTATAAAGTTATTTTTAATAATAATGTACCTCTGACTTTAGTAAAAGGAACAATATTGGCAGGAACACCTTTAAAACCAATTTTTGCAAAATTGAGAGTTATTGATAAGGAATTAAACTCAGTTGTAAAATATGTTTATAACCCAAATCCAAATAATGGCAAATTTTTATTAATATTTCCCCCAGGTAAAAATTATGATTTAATAATTGAAGCTGAGGGTTTTTTGCCTCAATTAGTAAATATTTATGTTCCAAATCAAACTTATTTTTATGAATTATATCAAGAGATAAATTTAAAATCAATAACATCTTTAGGAAAAATTGTAGGAGAGCAGGTAACGGTAAAAAATACTTTTTATGATATAAATTCAATATCAGATTCGATAAGTAATACTATTGATACAATTACCAAAAATTACAATGTTTTATTGCAAATAATTGAAGATATTATAAATAGCACAGACTCATTACAAAAAAATGAAATTTCTTTTTTATCTGATAACTTGTATAGCGTTTCTGAAAAAAATAATAAATCTGCAAATAAAGATTATTCAAACTTATTAAATTTAATTAATAAAGCAATATCAACTACTGACTCAACTACTTTAAATGTTCTCGAAAAAAATACAATTTATATTGATAAAACATCTCAGTCGTATTTTTATGCAGAAAATAAAATGAATAAATTAGTTCCATATGTGATTAATTTTGATACGATTTTTACAGTTCAACCGGTTAATACTCAAATCGATAAAGAATCTGAGCATATAATTCCGAATTTAAGTGTTACGAATATAAAATCTGATTCGATTCATGTAAATAAAATTACTAATGATATTGATTTAAACATATTAAGTTCGGAGAACAAAAAAATTATTTTAAGTTATACTATACCTTATGAACAAAATGCTATTTCATTTTCAGAAAAATATTCATATGATTTAGTCGAAATTACTCAGTTAATACTAAATAATGAGGGCTTGTATTTAGATATTAATGGCTTTACAGAAACCGGAGACCAATTGAATGTACATGGTTCAATTTTGGCTTCAAGAGTTAATGCGGTAATTGGAAAGCTATTAGCCGAAAATATATCTTATAATAAATTAAAATCGAGCGAATTTGTTAATTCCAAAAAAATAAACAAAATTGACTTAATTGTTTATGAAATAATTGACTATGAGAATAAAAATAAAAATTTATTAGAAAAAACGGTGCAAAATAAATCTCAAAATCTTAGTGAATTTATATTTAGAATTCAACTGAAAGCTTTGATTAAGAAAGAAGAGTCTGATTCTAAGTTATTTAATGGAATAAAAGTAGAAAGAATTTACCATAATGGACTTTATAAGTATATAAGTGGCGAATTTTCAGATTTGCAAATAGCTAAAGAATACTTAAAAGAAGTAAAAAAACAAGGTTTTGAAGATGCATTCATTGTAGTATTTAAAAATGGAAGCAGATTAGAACAAAGTGAAGCAATAAAATTAATGAAAGAACTTGAACTCAATTAGAAAAAATATAATCTTTTTGTTTATTTCAATTCAAGTTATATTATTGAATTATAATTCTGCTTTTTCTCAGCATTATTCTGAATATGAGGTTAAAGCAGGATATATATATAATTTTGTGAAATTTGTTAATTGGCCAAATTATTCTTTTGAGAACGAATATTCGCCATTTGTTATAGGTATTTATGGAGACGACCCTTTTGATGATATTTTAAATATTGCTTTTAAAGATAGAACATTAAACGACAGAAAATGGCTTATTGTACATTATTCAAAACTTGAAGATATAAAAGGTTGTAATTTATTATTTATATCAGGAATTAATAAATCTGAATTAATAAAAGTATTAGATGTTACAAAAAATAGTTCTATTTTAACTATAGGTGATAATATCAGTGATTTTTGTGAATCGGGAGGAATAATTAATTTTACAAAACAAAATGCAAGAAATAGGTTCGAAATTAATAACGATGCAGCTATTAATGTTAAATTAGTTATTAGTTCTAAATTATTGTCTTTAGCCAAAATAATAAATAATAATGAAAATAGGTTTTAAAGACTTATCTATAAAAATTAAAATTGTATTGGTAATATTATCAATAAGTTCTATTGTATTAATATTATCGGGGACAATTTTTGCGATTTTTGATAAAGCACAATTTCAAAAAAATTATATAAGCAATTTATCTATTTTAGCTAACGTGCTTGGCGAAAATAATACGGCAAATTTATCCTTTCCATTTAGTGGAAAAGAAGAAGCAACTAAATCTTTAAATTCATTAAAAGCAAATTCAAGCATTCAATTAGCAGCAATATTTGATGAAAACGACAATGTATTTGCAGAATTTATAAGAGATACCAGACGGATTTCGAATATTTCGTTGCCACTTTTTGGAAAAGATACAACATTATTTTCAAACAACTCAATAGTGATTATTAGACCAATTTATTTTAATAACGAAGCTATTGGAAGTATATATATAGATACTGATGTTGAAGAGTATAATAATAGATTATATAGTTTTGTCAGAATACTTTCAATAATTACTTTCTCTGCTCTTATTGTTGCATTATTATTATCGCTTAGTCTGCAAAAAATAATATCTGTGCCGTTATTGAAATTAACTCAAACGATGAAAGATATTTCAATTAGAAAAGACTATTCGGTGAGAATCAGAAAACATTCAAATGATGAAGTAGGAGAGTTGATAGACAGATTTAACCAAATGCTAATTCAGATAGAAAAACAAAACGAAGCACTCGAATTTGCAAAAGAACAAGCAGAAAGTTCGGCAAGTATTAAAGAACAATTTTTGGCTAATATGAGCCACGAAATCAGAACCCCGATGAATGCAATAATGGGAATGACTGAATTATTATTAGAAACAAAATTAGATGAAAAACAAACAGAATTTCTTAATTACATAAAAAATTCATCAGATAATTTATTAGTAATAATTAATGATATTTTAGATTTTGCAAAAATTGAAGCCAGAAAAATTGAATTTGAACAAATAGAATTTTATTTAAAAGATTTAATATCAAATATAGTAAACCTACTTCAGTTTAAAGCAGCATTAAAAAATATTGATATTAGAGTTTCATTAGATAAAAATTTACCAACAAAAGTTATTGGCGACCAAGTAAGGTTAAATCAAATACTTATAAATCTTGCTGATAATGCAGTAAAATTTACTGAAAATGGAAAAGTTACTATTAATGCAAAAACTTTAAGTGAATCAAAAGATAGTGTAACAATTTTATTTTCAGTTACTGATACAGGAATTGGAATTGAAAGCGATAAGGTTAATACTATTTTCAATAGTTTTAGTCAAGCAACAACATCAACTTCCCGCAAATATGGTGGTAGTGGTTTAGGTTTAACTATTTCAAAACAACTTGTAGAATTGCAAGGAGGACAAATTTTTGTTAATAGTGTTGTTGGTGTTGGAAGTAAGTTTGCTTTTAATCTAACTTTTAAAAAGGCAGTTAAATATAGTTTAGATGCTTTGGATGAGAGAGTTGAAAATCAAATTGAAATATCTG
>MENC01000029.1:21417-22868 GCA_001768155.1 Bacteroidetes bacterium GWA2_30_7 | reverse complement strand
TGTAAACGCACCAATTCAGGGGTCAGCCGCCGATATTATTAAAATTGCAATGATTAAGATTCATCAACGATTTGAAAAAGAAAAACTCAAATCGAAAATGATTTTGCAAGTTCACGATGAACTCGATTTTGATGTTTATTTGCCAGAACTAGAAACAGTAAAAGAAATCGTAATTTACGAAATGCAAAATGCAGTAAATCTTACAGTTCCTTTAACTGTAGAATGTGGAGTTGGGAAAAGCTGGTTTGAGGCACATTAGAGAAATTTCAATGAACTTTGAAAAAAATTAAAAGAGTAGCTTATAATTTACTAACTTAGCATTTTTTTAAAACAAATCGTTATGCCAAAGCGTATTAAAGTGCTAGACAAGGAGTTTGAGGTTTCTATACCTGGTAAAGAAATTCAAAAAGCTATAGCTATAGTTGCAGATAAAATGAACAAAGATTTAGCTGGGAAAAAGGTTATTTTTCTTGGAATTTTAAATGGAGCATTTATGTTTGCCGGCGATTTATTTAAAAAAATTAATTTTCCTTGTCAAGTAACTTTCTTAAAATTAGCTTCTTATCAAGGAACATCTTCGACCGGAAAATTAAAAAGTTTAATTGGTCTTAATGAAGACCTTGAAGGAAAAACAGTTGTAGTTCTCGAAGATATAGTCGATTCGGGACTTACACTCGAACATATTATTAAACAACTCAAAGGTTACGAACCAGAAGACATAAAAATTGCAACACTTCTGTTTAAACCCGAAGCATATAAAAAAGATATTAAAATAGACTATATTGGAATTGAAATACCAAACGATTTTATTATTGGTTATGGTCTTGATTACAATGGTTATGCACGAAATTTAGAAGATATTTATACATTGGTAAAATCCTAAAATCAAAAATTATGATAAATATTATTTTATTTGGACCCCCAGGTGCTGGAAAAGGGACTCAATCGTTAAAATTAATTGAAAAATATAAGCTTGTACATTTGTCAACAGGTGATATTTTAAGAAGCGAAATTGCAAAACAATCCGACTTAGGAATTGCTGCTAAAAAAAACATCGACAAGGGAGAACTAGTCCCCGATGAAGTAGTTATTGGAATGATAGATAAAAAACTCGAAGAACACAAAAATTGCAACGGTTTTATTTTCGATGGATTTCCCCGCACAACACCTCAAGCTCAGGCTCTTGACCGTTTATTGGCTGAAAGAAAAAAGCCAATATTAGCAATGATAGCTCTTGTAGTTGACGAAGAAGAGTTAATAAAAAGATTATTGAACAGAGGAAAAGAATCGGGTAGAACTGATGACCAAGAACTTACAATTATTGAGAACAGAATAAAAGTATATACAAACGAAACAGCTCCTTTAGCAGATTATTATTCAAATCAGAAAAAGTTTGTAGGTATTGAAGGTTTTGGTTCAATAGACGATATTTTCGCACGCATAAGCGGTAC
>MENC01000029.1:19925-21402 GCA_001768155.1 Bacteroidetes bacterium GWA2_30_7 | reverse complement strand
AAATCGGGTAACGGAGGACCAGGTTCAACACATTTAAGGAGAGAAAAATTTGTTCCTAAAGGTGGTCCCGATGGTGGCGATGGTGGTCGTGGAGGTCATGTCATTTTACAAGGAAATAAACAATTCTGGACATTAATTCATTTAAAATTTCGTAAACATATATTTGCCGAACATGGCGGAAGTGGCTCAAAAAGCCAATCAACAGGTGCCGATGGTAAAGATATAATTGTTGAAGTTCCGCTAGGTACTGTTGCCAGAGATGGCGAAACCAACGAATTTTTGTTTGAAATAACCGAAGACGGCGAACAAAAAATATTAGCTAAAGGAGGTAGAGGCGGATTAGGAAATGTACATTTTACAAAACCAACATTTCAAACTCCCCGATTTGCTCAACCTGGAGAAGAAGGCATTGAGGGCTGGAAAATTCTTGAACTTAAAATACTTGCCGATGTAGGACTCGTCGGATTTCCAAATGCAGGAAAGTCAACATTACTATCTGTTTTATCAGCAGCAAAACCAAAAATTGCCGATTATGCTTTTACAACTTTAGTTCCTAATCTGGGAATTGTAGAATATCGTGATTACAAATCGTTTGTAATGGCAGATATTCCCGGAATTATCGAAGGAGCAAGCGAAGGAAAAGGGTTAGGAATTCGTTTTTTACGACATATTGAACGTAATGCAATGTTACTGTTTTTAATTCCAGCCGATAGTCAGGATATTTTAAAAGAATACGACATTTTACTTAACGAACTCAAAAAATACAACCCCGAACTGCTTGATAAAAAACGCATTATTGCTGTTTCAAAATCAGATATGCTTGATGAAGAACTAATGAAAGAAATTAAAAAACAACTTGCTGGAATGCCATTTTTATTTATTTCTTCAATAACTAAATTCGGACTAGTTGAGCTTAAAGATTATATTTGGAAAGAGTTGAATGAGTAGTTTGTAGCTCGTTTGCCAAAGTTATTTGTAAAATAGAAAAAGGAACGATAATAATAATTTAAAATCGTTTTAATTAGTAAAATGACAGAGCAACAATTAAAGGATAAATTACAACAACTTCAGAATCTACAAGCAGAAAACGAAATTGTTGAATTTAAGGAAGCCAAAAATGGCTACGATTTTGCCAAACTTGGTAAATACTTTTCTGCATTATGTAACGAAGCAAATCTTAACAAGGCAAAATGTGCGTGGTTGGTTTTTGGAATTGAAAATAATCACCATAATATTGTTGGAACATTTTTTAGAACAAACAGAAGTGATTTAGATTCGCTAAAAAAAGAAATTGCAGATAAAACTTCAAATAGAATTACTTTTATTGAAATATACGAACTTAACCTAGCCGAAGGTAGAGTTGTTTTATTTCAAATTCCACCTGCACCCAAAGGTTTACCTATTGCTTTTGATGGACATTATTATGGAAGAGACAATGAGTCTTTGGTAGCATTAAATATTGAAGAATTAGAAAGAA
>MENC01000029.1:13340-19670 GCA_001768155.1 Bacteroidetes bacterium GWA2_30_7 | reverse complement strand
TTGTGAAAATCCGTTGGAATCTAAAAACAGTTACCAATCAGGATAAAGCATCAGAAGTATTTTCTATTCCACTTATTTTAGCAATAGACGAGGTTTATAAATGTATTAGAAACCTCAAATATGTGTATCTCAGAGAGGGAACTTTATTTCCCGATGAATTTTTACGATACGAACCTTTTAACATTCGAGAGCCATTGAACAATGCTATTGCTCATCAAGATTATACAAAGGGTGCATATATTAATGTTGTAGAGTTTGAAGACGACCATTTAGTGTTTTCAAACTATGGTTCTTTTTTACCCAAATCGGTTGAAGATGTAGTTTTAAAAGATACACCCGAAGAAACCTATCGAAATCCATTTTTAGTTTCAGCCATGAAAAATCTTGATATGATTGAAACACAAGGTGGTGGTATTCGCAAATTGTTTAATTTTCAACGCCAGCGCTTTTTCCCAATGCCCGACTATGATTTGAGCGATGGGAAATGTAAAGTTACCATTATTGGTAAAATTATAAATGAGGATTTTGCTAAGATATTAAATAAAAATCCATCATTGAGCTTAGAAGATATTTTGCTTTTAGATAAAGTTCAGAAGCAAAAAACTATTTCTGATGAAGAATTTAAATATCTTAAAAAAAACAAATTTATTGAAGGTAGAAAACCAAATATTTTTCTGTCTTTTAAAGTTATCGAACCAACAAATAATCCTCAACTAAAAGCAGATTATATTAAAAACAGAGGTTTAGATGATGATTTTGTAAAAAAATATTTATATGATTATATTAAAATGGGGAAAGTACAAAGAAAGGATATCGAAAAGTTTATTTGGGAAAAATTGCCAGATATACTGGATGAAGCAAAAAAGAAAAATAAAATTAAAAACCTTTTGCAAGAGCTAAGAAAGGATGGAAAAATTCAATCTCTAGAATATGGATACTGGGAAATCTTTTAGACATCTTTTAGACATCTTTTAGACATCTTTTAGACATCTTTTAGACATCTTTTTATTATATGTAATTGATAAATAGTAATTTATTGATATAGATATTTAAGCTAAATTTGACGAACTTTAGATAAGTTTTGACGAATTTTAGACATCTTTTATACGAATTTTTATAAATATAAAATTTTGGTTAAAAACAATAAATGTATAATCAGCGAAAAATCTCTAACTTTTCGCCTAGTTTAATGCACTAGTTGAGCCAGAAAACCTCAAACAAAAATGTTCGATAAAATAATACAACTCGACAAATCTCTTTTTCTGCATCTGAACGGTTTTCATTCAGAAACTTCTGATTTCATTTGGTGGTGGATTAGTAGTAAAGTGATTTGGATTCCGCTTTATATAATAATTCTGTACTTTATTATTAAAAAATTTCAATGGCGGTCAATAACAATAACTTTAATAATAATTCTTGGAGTTGCAATTACCGACCAAATTTCATCGTCAATAATAAAAGAACTTGTACATAGATTAAGACCCAGCCATAATCCTGAAATTTCACAAATTGTACATATTGTAAATGATTATCGAGGTGGAATGTTTGGATTTGTATCATCACATGCAGCAAATACTTTTATTTTTGCAACATTTACATCATTATTGTTTAAAAACAAGTGGTTTACAATTTCTATTTTATTATGGGCTACAATAGTGTCTTATAGCAGAATAGCAATTGGCGTACATTATCCACTTGATATTATTGGAGGAGCATTTGTTGGAATTTCAGTTTCATTAATGTTATATTTGTTGTATAAAATTATTAAAAACAGAATTAAAACGAAATATTTTTAAAATGGAAAATAAAACATTAGAAATTCTAAAAATGGCTATCCTTATGGAACGCCGTGGCAGAGCATTTTATGCAAAAGTTGCCGAACAAGCTCAAAGTGCTGAAGTGAAAGAAATTTTTAATATTATGGCTGAAGAAGAATATACTCACGAACAAATTCTAGCCACTGAATTTAAAAACTACTCCAAAGCTCAAAATTTCACTGCAATTCAACTTCCGGAAGATAATTATAATCAGATTGTTTCATTAATTCTGAATAAAGATTTAAAAAATAAAATTTCTTCTGCAAGTTTCGAGGCAGCAGCAATTTCTGCTGCTATTGATATGGAAACAAAATCCATCGAAGTTTATGCTGAAAGAGCAAAAAATGCAACCGATGAAAACGAGAAAAAACTTTATCAATGGCTTTCAGAATGGGAAAAAGGTCATCATAAAATATTACTTGACCTTGATAACGAACTTAAAGAAAAAATTTGGTTCGATAATCAGTTTTGGCCCTTCTAAAAAAAGCTTAAATTATAATTTATAAAAACTATTCATTGAAAGTAATTTTAGTACGTCCAAACTTTGATAGTCATATAATTACACCACCTATTGGATTAGGTTATCTTGCGTCAGTTTTGAAACAAAATAATATTGATGTTGTAATTGGAGGAGTTCATCAAACTTTTTTTCATAAAAAAACATTAGAAGATTTAAATTCTGCTTATGTTGTACTTAGCGAAGGAGAAATCTCTTTTCGAAATTTAGCTTAAAACAATGGTTTCAATAACAGGAGGATTTTAAATGTATATGAAAATATAAGAAAAGTAGGAAAATAAGGATAAAAAATAATAAATATCAAAAAAACACATTACATATTATTACTTGCAATCTTCGTGATTGCATATTTTCTTGGGAAAAATCATTTTTTTGGGAATATATATTACAACACACTAAATAAACTAAATGCTTCTAAAACCTTAACATCAGTACTTATTGATGGTGGCAAAAAACTAAATTCAATAAAAATTAACATTTCACCAGTTGAATTTCAAAAAATAAAAAATAAACGAGACTCTTCGATAAATATTGGTTATTTAATATCATCATCACAAGATTATGTTAATGCACATTTTGAAAACGACACTCAAAATTTAGGTATTAAAATTCGTTTAAAAGGAGATAATTTAGATCATTTGATGGATGAAAAATGGTCGTATCGAATAAAACTAAACAATAAAGATAATTTTTTAGGGATGAATAAATTTTCTATTCAATCTCCCAATACAAGGTGTTTTATAAATGAATGGTTTGCTTTTAAGGTTTTTGAACAAGAGGATATATTGACAGTGAAATATGATTTTATTAATGTTTCAATAAATAAGGGTAGTGAAAAAATATATGCTATTGAAGAGGCTTTTACATCTTCTATATTTAATAATAACAATCTTAAAAATAGTGTTCTTATTAAATTTAGTGAAGATTTAATGTATCAAGAAAAAGTACATCTAAAAGACTATACTAAGGTTAAAGATAGGTCTTGGGAAATTAGCAATATTGAGTGTTTTCAAATGAACACGGTTTTGAATAATGATAGTCTAAAAAAACTATTTTTAGAAGCTAAAACTTTGTTAGAAAAATTCAGAATGCAAAAGTTAAAAACATCAGACGTTTTTGATGTAGAAAAACTTGCAAAATATTATGCATTATGTAATGTTTTAGGAGCAGTACATGGTTTAATATGGAATAATAGTCGGTATTATTTTAATCCTTCAACTAAAAAATTAGAACCCATAGCTTACGATTTAAACTCTGGAAATATTAATGAAAAAATAAGTACAAATAATTATCAGCTAAATTTAGACATTGAATGTGCTGATGGTCAGATTAGATTTCTGGACAAATTATTTTCAGATACTATCTTTTATAAAAAATATATAAGCTTTGTTAATCAATATGCTAACTCCAACATAATAAATGAAGTTTATTATAAAAATAAAAACATGATAGATTTCTATACCAATTGTCTAAGAATCGAATATCCCAATTATACTTTCTCAAAAAATATCTATATCAATAATCAAAAAATAATATCAAATTTATTAAAGCCAATAAAAACTATAAATGCTTATTTAAAATCAAAAAGTAACAACGAAATTCTATTAACATTAGGAAATATTTATCCTTATAAAATAAATGTTCTATACGCTGATTTTGAAAACAAAAGATATTATTGCAAAACTATTCTTGACGAATTAAAAGATAATCATGATGTTAAATACGAAAACTACACATTTTTAATTTCAAAAAATGATAGAGAAATAATTCAAGAAAAACCCATAATTTATTATAAAATATTCGGCATAGATAAAATTTTTTCAAATGAAATTTACCCTTATGAATTAACTTTAAATTAGCCGTAAAAAAAACTATCTTGAAAAAAATCATATTTATTTTACTTTCAATAATTGGTGGATATTTAATTTATCTATTCCATTTTTATATTCCATCTCCCATTACTGTAAAAATAAATTTTGCAAATGATATTAATTCAGAAGATATCGATATATATTCAACATCATTTCTTTACAATAAAAATAAGTTAACTCACGATAATTTTGATGTTTGGAAAAATAAAACTGGACTTTGCAGGAATATCAAAATAACCACTACTAAAAATATTTACAATCAAATTTCAAATATTGATTTAAGTATTGGGAGTGAGAATTACAAAATTGATTCAAAAAATATTGAAACATCAACAAATATTGAAAATCCAGATGAAATTATTTTAGAAATAACAACATCAACCATTGGTAAAACAAACTGGTTTTATACACTTGGAATATTAAATCATAGAATACAGTATAAATCACTTTTTCGGGGCATTTTCGATATTTATTGCCTTTACTTAATTCTATTTGTTTTATTTAAACTTTTCAGGTTTGTTCGAAAAAAATCTATTACGGCTTATAATTATTCTGAATCATCGTCATATAGCATTATCCCAGTAAAACATCTTGAATTTTATACAATTTTATTTCTAATATTACCTTGGATAATATTTGTTTTAGGTTATCTGAAATTACAATACTCTATAGTTTTTACAGTATTTATATTGTCTATTATGTATAAATTTTATATCAATAGCTTTATTAATCAGAAATTTATGACAAAATATTCTACTGAAAAAATCTTATTTCTTCTTTTATTTGTAGTTTTAATAATATTTTTTTCTGGAATTGGTGGACTTGGCTTTCAAACAGGAGATTGGGAAAAACACAACTTTGTTCTTGCTGATTTAATAAGCCATAAGTGGCCAGTTATATATAACACTCAACTTTATTCAACAACTGATGTTAATTCATCATCTCTGGTGTTTTACATTGCATATTATATGTTTCCAGCATTAATTGGTAAAATCTCTAGTTGGAACGTAGCCAATTATGTCTTAATATTTCAATCTATAGTTGCATTATTTCTGACATTGAGTTGGGTTATTTATTTTGTTGGTAAAAAAAGATATATAATTATTATTTCTTTGGCTTTTATATTTTTTTCAGGAGCAGATATTTTAGGAAATTATTTGAATAATATTGATATAATATTTTTTGATAATGTTTTTCATTTTGAGATATACACTGATATACAGTATAGTTCTTTCATATCACAATTGTTTTGGGTGCCGCATCATGCATTTTCTTCCTGGCTTACAATTTCATTATTTATATACTATTTTCAATCAACAGATAATTTATTTAAATTAGTTCTGATTTTTTCGATTTCTACTTTATGGTCAGTTTATGTTGCTACTGGACTAATTCCATTTATTATAGCGTATTTAATAATTAATTATAAAGCATCAGTTAAAGTATTAAAACCAAACTATTTAATAATTATTACATCATTTCTGTGTCTTTTTATTAGCTTTTTCTTTTACATATCAAAATCAAAAACAATAGAAAACACGAGTCTTTTTATAATCAAAGATTTTATTACTTTTTTATTATTTTATGTTGAATTCACAGTCATCGAATGGCTTTTGCTATTTTATCTTATATTAAGGAGTGAAATATTTTTGCAAAATAAAGTTTCTATGTTATTATTTACTAGTTTCATCATATTATTACTATGCCCTATTCTTCCTTTTCCTTCCTTTTATGATTTTTCTGCTAGGGCAAGTATTCCTTCATTATTTATAATAAATATTTTATTAATAAAAATCATTTTTGATAATCAAACGTTATTAAAGGTTCGTATTTTAATTTGTATTTTATTAATTATCGGAACAATTACTTCGGTAAATGAATTAGGACGTTCTGTAAAGTTTTGGGTCAACAATACAGTACATGTTCCTCCAGTAATTACTGAAAAAAGTACCCTCCCACTTTTAACAAAACCCAAATATGCAAAACAATACATGGGTAACGAAAATTCATTTTTTTTCAGATATTTGTGCAAATCGAATGATGAAAATTTTTCAAAATAAATATGCATCAATTTAAAGATAAACTTTTCATAATAATTCCCTGCTACAACGAACAGGATAACATC
>MENC01000029.1:9899-13316 GCA_001768155.1 Bacteroidetes bacterium GWA2_30_7 | reverse complement strand
CTAATTATCGCTGAATTTGAAAACGGGAAAATCTTATTAATTAACGATGGAAGCACCGATAAAACTGAACAAGTTATTAAAATTCTCATAAAAGACAATCCTCAATTTGAGCTGATTAATAAACCAAACTCAGGCCATGGTTCAACTTGCCTTTATGGTTACAAAATAGCAATAGAAAAAGGTGCAGATTATATTTTTCAAGTCGATTCCGATAATCAGAATAAATGTATCGATTTTTGGAAACTATGGGAACAAAAAAGCAAAGCCGATTTTGTTTTTGGAAACCGAAAACCTCGCAACGACGGATTTTTCAGAAAGATTGTTACATTTGTTTTAAAATTCTTAATTACAATTATTTATAGAGTAAACATTAAAGACCCAAATGTACCGTTCAGATTAATGAGTGCTGGTATTTTGGCAAAATATATTAAGATTATTCCTTCTGATTTTTTTATCACAAATACATTAATTTCAATTCTTTTAGTTGTCAATAATGAAAACATACAATGGATTGATGTTGAATTTAACAAACGACAAAAAGGTAAAAATTCTATTTCAGTAATTCCTATAATAAAAGTCAGCAAAAAAATATATACTGAATTAATTTGGTTGAAACGAAAAATTAAAATGGATAAATTGTTAAATGGTTACATGGTTAAAACTTGTCCTGAATAGTTCCTGAAACAAGAAGATACTGAAACAAGTTCAGCATAAAGTTCAGGATAAATTCAGGATTGTTACTGAAGTTGTAAATCCTACACTTCGAGAACCTCAGTGTCCGTAAATCGTAATTCATAAATCCTAAATGGCAAAAGTAGATTTTTTAATAGTTGGAGCAGGTTTTTCAGGAGCCGTTTTTGCAGAACAGGCTGCTAATAAAGGATATTCTGTTTTGGTAATCGAAAAAAACAATTTTATTGGCGGAGCTTGCCACGATTGCTACAACTCTGACAACGTTCTGATTCATAAATTCGGAGCACATATTTTTCATACTAATCACGAAAACGTTTGGAATTATCTTTCTCACTTTACCCAGTGGAATAATTATAAACATCAGGTTAAGGCAAATATTGGTGGAAAACTATATCCTTTTCCAATCAATATCAATACATTAAACAGCCTTTATAATCTGAATTTGAATGAAGAAACAATAATTCAGTATTTTGATAAAATCCGTATCAAAAAAGATTCGGTAACTAACACCGAAGACCAGATATTGTCAACTTTTGGAGAAGATTTATATAACAAGTTTTATAAGTTTTATACAAAAAAACAATGGGGACTTTGGGCAAACGAATTAACCCTCGACTTAAACTCCAGAATTAAAGAACGAACAAATTATAATGATAATTTTTTTACAGATAAATATCAGGGTATCCCGTCAAAAGGTTATACAGAATTATTAAGAAATATACTAAATCATAAAAACATCAAAATTCAATTAGAAACCGACTTTCAATCAATTAAAAATCAAATCAATTATAATTATCTAATTTATACCGGTCGAATTGATGAGTATTTTAATTATCAATTAGGGAAACTTCCATTTCGTTCAATCAAATTTGAGTACGAAACTCATAATAAAGAGTTTTATCAGCCGGTTGCAGTAGTAAATTATACCCAAAACTTAGAAATTGAATATACCCGAATAGTTGAATCAAAACACATGACCTTGCAAAAAACACCAATAACTACTATCATAAAAGAATTTCCAACATCAGATGGTTATCCGTACTATCCAATTCCTCAAAAAGCAAATTATGAGCTATATACCAAATATAAAAAACTATCAGAAAGTTTAAAAAATGTAATATTTTTAGGACGTTCGGCAGAATATAAATATTACAATATGGATGAGGTATGCTTTAATTCAATCGACATTTTTAAGAAAGCACCAAAAAACAAAAAACAAAACTGAAATAAATCACAATTCTCAAAATTCTAATCCAGAAACAAGTTCTGCACGACTTGTTCCGATTTATTGGAAAGTTCTCAAAACCGTTTGAATATTAAGTATTTGTTATTTGAGATTTATTTGAGATTTGAGACTTGAAATTTGTTATTTTTTTAAAAATTACATTTTCTAAGTGGCACTATTTTGTAAACTTACAAGTTCAAAATAAAATTATTAACAATTTATTTGTTAATTAAGTTATCTGTTGTATTTTTGCAGTCCGTTAATTTGAGCGGAATATATAAAATAATTTAATATATAATAAAAGTGGATACTATTAGTTTTAAGACCGTTTCGGCAAACAGAGCTACAGTTACAAAAAACTGGGTTATTGTTGATGTACAGGATGTTATTTTAGGAAGAGCATGTACAAAAATTGCTTCATTATTAAGAGGAAAATACAAAACAAACTTTACTCCTCATGTTGATTGTGGAGACGATGTAATTGTTTTAAATGCCGAAAAAGTTAGCTTAAGTGGTTTAAAACTAGAGAAGAAGGAATATATAACTTATTCAGGCTATCCAGGAGGTTTAAAATCGCAAACACCTCAGGAATTGCTTAAAAAAAATCCCAAACTATTGGTTGAGACAGCAATTAAAGGAATGTTACCTAAAAATCGATTAGGAAGAGAATTATTCCGAAATCTTCATGTTTATGTTGGAACACAACATCCGCACGAAGCTCAACAACCCACAATAATTGACTTAAATTCAATCAAATAGAATAAAAATTAAAATTAAAATCGACGATGGAATTAGTGAATGCAATTGGAAGAAGAAAAGAAGCTGTAGCTCGAGTTTATTTAACCCAAGGTACCGGAAAAGTTACAATCAATAACAAAGATATTAATGAATATTTCCCTATTGATATATTAAGAGTTGTTGTATTACAACCTCTTACTTCATTAAATTTGGTAAATAATTATGATATTAATGCTAACCTCGACGGTGGAGGATTTAAAGGTCAAGCAGAAGCATTAAGGCTAGGTATTACAAGAGCTATAATTAAATTATTTCCAGAACATAAATCTGTATTAAGAGCATTAGGATTTGTTACTCGCGATCCAAGAATTGTTGAAAGGAAAAAACCCGGAAGACCTGGTGCTCGTAAGAGATTTCAATTTAGCAAACGATAGAACTAAATTTAGTTTAGTATCTAAATTGATAAGACTTCTTAGGAATTACTTATCAATTGCTTATGTACAGAAAGTAAACTAACTTAAAATTAAAATAATGTCAAAATTAACTTTTAACGATTTATTAGATGCAGGTGTGCATTTTGGACACCTAAAAAGAAAATGGAACCCCGCAATGGCTCCTTATATTTTTATGGAAAAAAATGGTATTCATATCATCGACCTTCATAAAACTATGGCAAAAATTGAAGAATCAGCATCAGCTTTACGCCAAATTGCAAAATCAGGCAGAAAAATATTATTTGTTGCTACAAAAAAACAAGCTAA
>MENC01000029.1:6526-9888 GCA_001768155.1 Bacteroidetes bacterium GWA2_30_7 | reverse complement strand
GTCGTCTATTGATAGAATGATTACAGATGGAACATTTGAAACATTATCAAAAAGAGAGCGACTTCAAGTATCTCGTCAAAGAGCAAAATTAGAAAAAAACTTAGGCAGTATAGTTGACTTAACAAGACTTCCTGCTGCTATTTTTGTAATAGACGTTTTAAAAGAACATATTGCTGTTAAAGAAGCAAAAAGATTAAATATTCCGGTATTTGCAATGGTTGATACTAATTCAAGTCCAAAAAATATTGATTTTATTATCCCTGCAAACGACGATGCTACAAAATCTATTTCATTAATCGTTGATACTCTTTGTAGTGCAATAAAAGAAGGTCTCGACGAACGAAAAAATGAAAAAGATAAAGAACCTCCTGTTAAAGAGAAAAAAACTGAAAAAAGAGTTCACGCATCAAAAGCCGATTCTCATACAGAAGAAGTTGAATCAGATGAACTTGAAGTAGCAGAAGTAGCAGTTTCTGAAGTAGAAACACCTAAAAAAACAACTGCTAAACCAAGAATAGCAGCTAAAAAAGCACCAGCTAAAAAAGTTGTTGCCAAAAAAGAATAAACAGTATAAAAAAATAGAAAACAATAAATTATGAGTCAAATTTCAGCAGCGGACATTAGTAAATTAAGAAAATTAACTGGTGCCGGAATGATGGATTGCAAAAATGCTTTAGTAGAAGGTAATGGAGATGTTGAAAAAGCAATTGAAATAATCCGTAAAAGAGGACAGGCAATAGCAAATAAAAGAGCCGACAGAGAAGCAGGCGAAGGTGCTGTATTATCAACTGTTAGTGATAATAATAAAGTTGGTGTTATTATGGCTTTAAATTGCGAAACAGATTTTGTTGCTAAAAACGATAATTTTGTTGGTCTCGCTAAATTAATTTTAAATGCTGCTTTAGACAAAAAACCATCTAACCTTGATGAGCTTAAAAATCTTCAAATAAATGGAAAACCTGCAACAGACGTAATTCTTGATAATATTGCTGCAATAGGCGAAAAAGTTGAAATTTCGTATTATGCAAAAATTGAAGCAGAATTTGTTGTACCTTATATTCACACTGGAAATAAACTTGCAACTTTAGTTGGCTTTAATAAATCTATCTCTGATATTCAGGTTGGAAAAGACATTGCAATGCAAGTTGCAGCTATGAATCCTATTGCTATTGATAAAGGAGACGTTTCAAAAGAAACTATCGAAAAAGAAATAGAAATTGGCAAAGAACAAGCTCGTAGAGAAGGGAAACCCGAAGAAATGCTTGAAAGAATAGCACAAGGAAAACTTAATAAATTTTATAGTGAAAGCACATTATTAAATCAGGATTTTGTAAAAGACAGCAAAAAAACAATTCGTCAATATCTTTCAGAAGTTGATAAAGACCTAACAGTAGTTGCTTTTAAAAGATGCTCACTTACAATTTAATAAATTAATTTTTAAAATATAATCGAAGGCTGTCATTAATTTTGACAGCCTTTTTTTATGGGTATACATGCCAAAAATAGTGGTATATATTTCTGAAATCAGTTTGAGTTAACAATTATGGATTCAAGAAATTTTCTAATAAGTAATGACCTTTTTAATAAACTTATCGGTATTTGAAGAAATTGAAACAGTATAAATGCCAGATGGAAGCATTTTTAAATTAATTTTATAATTCAGTTTTCCATCTATATATGCTGATTTATTTATAAGCTGTTTTCCGCACAAATCATAAATGCAAATTGTAAAATTTGATGAACTTCTGTAATTAAATTCTATATTTAATTCTTGATTTTCTTTGTTAAACCAGACTCCTTGTAATAACTCATTATCAGCAATATTAACAGAAACTATATTACTATAAGTGTATTTCCCATCAAAATCTGTTTGTTTTAATCTATAGTAAGTTAAATCTTTAAAAGGAGAATTATCTTCTGTTGAATAATTTATTATATAATTGCTGTTTTTGGCTCCATCAACTTGTACAAGTGGCTCAAAATTAATTCCATCCATAGATTTCTCAACAATGAAATAATCGTTATTTATTTCGGTTGCAGTAGCCCAACTAATTTCTACGAAATCACCTTTATAAACAGCATCAAAACTTAATAGTTCAATTGGTAATACAGCATCGCTTTTTGCAATTGCATGTTTCGAAAAAGCAATGTAGCCTGTGCGTTGTGCATATCCATTTCCGCTATTATATACCCTTCCGGCAGCATCTTGTGCAGGAATTGTTGTACTTCCTTCAAAAGTGCTCCATTCTGCATAATCAGATGAGCCATTATCTCTTTTTACAGTACAGAATTTATTGTCGTCAGAACCTGCCAATCCGGTATTTGCAACATATAAATTTACTCCATAAGAACCCCCTGCTGACCATCCTGCTTGAGGCTCAAATGTCCAAACAGCTGCTTCCATTAATTTATTTAATAGTGTACCATCCTGTTCAGCAATTATATTTTCATCAATATCATTACCAGATTCGGAAATTGCTGAAACACTTACATCTAATGCTGTTAAATTAACTAAATTATTATTTACAAAATCGGCACGTTTATAATTTGTAGTTGCAGTTCCATCACCAACTGGAAAAGAATATGTGTTTGTATTACTTGTAATTGCTCTTTGCAAATTTCCGTTAACAAAACTCGAAGCACTACCACCTGAAATACCGTTTGTAGCATCATTATTTAATACAATTACCTTATAAGTGCTTGTATTTATAATACCACTTGTCAAAAATAAAGTAGTACTTACATTTGTTGTTTGCTGCAATGTTGCTTGTCCGGTTGTAGCTGTTTTATAAACATAAAGATTTTGAACAGTTGAAGGTAATGCGTTTCCAACATCCATATTACCTGGACTTACAAAACCATAACTGGCATCGGTTGGAAAAGTTCGAGTCCCTGAAATACGAATATTTCCATCGGAAACACCTGTTCCACTTGTTTTTATTCCATTTGTTGAACCATAAAGAAGGGTTGAGCCTGATGTTAATGTAAAATCTCCTGTGCCATCAATATTATCAGACGCATCCATCCTAAATACAGTAGGAGAATTAACAATTAAACTGTTTTGAATACCAAAACTTTCGCTAAGATCAACATTTCCTGCACCGGCAGGAGTAGAAACATTTGCTGCCGAGCTATTAAGTTCAATATTATAGTAACTTATTTTTGTTGGTGAAGGTGTATTGAAATTACCCCTGATTAATTGTTGTTGAGTTGCATTTGTTCCATAAAATTCGATTGTACCGCCAGTAATTGAATATGCAGTATTCGTTCCTGTTAGTTCGGGTAGCGAAGTGTTTAATTTCGACATTCGTAGTCTGCCATTATCCATTGTAAGACCTGCGTCACCATCCATTCCATTGCTT
>MENC01000029.1:0-6490 GCA_001768155.1 Bacteroidetes bacterium GWA2_30_7 | reverse complement strand
AGATTATTTGTAATGGTAATAGCTGAAGAAATTCGCTTAAAACCATCGGCAACACTTCCACCCGAAATTTTTACTTTATAATAAGTTTTACCTCCTCTTAAATGTTGATACTGAGTACTTGCAAGAGTTGCAGCAAGTTCAATAACTCCTCCTGTTAAAGTGTAAGTTTCAGATAATCGGGGATATCGAAGGGCAGATCCAAGTGTTAAATTATCGTTAAACTGGTATAAACCGCCGCTCATAGTTAAATTACCAGTATTTGCAGCATCACCGGCAGCAGCAAAAAAATTAGTTCCATTATCATTAACAGTTCCTTGTCTGATTTCAAAAGTTGCACCCGAATTAAATCTTGTTGTTTGTGAGGCTGCAAAAGTGGTTGATATTGCATTTGTTTCAACTATTACTTTTCCGCCTGATAATATCGGAGTTGGCAATCCATTACCTGAAACTTGATTAGCTGCACCAATGTAATGATAAATTCCAGCACCGTTAAATGTTCGTGTTCCGGTTTGAACATTTCCTGTAGCACCACTTGAAGTAATTCCAACCAAAGAACCTATTTTTATTGTTCCACCGCTTTTATTTTCAAATGTAGCAGAGCCGCCATCTGTAATTGTATAAGTTCCTAAATTAAAAATTGCACCGCTCTCAACAGAACCAGTGCAGGTATTTTCAAGAGCAATATTTGCATTTAAAATAACTTCTGCCCCACCCGAATTATTAATTTTTAAATATCCGAAAGTAGTTGAGCTATAAATATATTGATTAGAAGTAGAATTAAAAGTTACCATCCGGTTTTGAGAAGTAAATGTTCCGGTTTTAGTCCAGTTTCCCTTTATTTCAATGTCGCCACCAATCTGAGTTGACATATCAAGAGTACCAGTTATTACTATATTTCCATTTATAATAAGGGCTGTGGTCATATCGTCCATATCAAGTGTTCCTGTAGAGTTGATTGTAACATTTCCGCTGACTGTAACTGTTGAACTTCGACTGTACATTTTCATTGTTCCGCCATCTTCGATTAAAAGATTTCCAGCCATTGTTTTTACCTGAGCAGGTGTATCGTCCATATCAACAGTACATCCGCTTTTTACTGTAACATTCTGTAAAGAACCATCGTTCCATTCTATTTTACGCTCATAAACGCCTCCTGTATTATACACCAAATAAGAACTTGTCCCAAAAACAGTTGCATTTCCAGTAGCACAACCCTGAGTTAATATTTCCATAGTTCCGTTAACTGTTGTAAGTCCATTTCCAAAATCAACACAACCCGATTGTACTTGCAATGTTACATTAATATCGGTAATTAGACTTCCTGAACTTACCTGTGTTACTGTTTTGCTTGTTGTTGCTGGATTTCCTGTTATGAGTATTTTACTTCCTGCCGAACCTGTAATTGTTTTTGCAGAATTATCAATTCTGATATTTCCACCTTGTCCTGCGATAGTTAGTTGTTGACCGTTTAAATCAATGCTTCCGTTTGTTAAAATAAGAACATCTGATGATGTTGCATTTGTTCTTATATTGGTAGCAGGGCTTGACGATAATGTTAGATTTCCTGAACTTTTGTCAATTATTAAATAATCAAATGCTATTTCTCCTCCTCCAACGACTGTAATAGTTTGTGTTCCAGTACCGTTAAAATCAACTGCCCTACTGTTTGGATTGAATGTTCCTTCTTTAGAAATATCTCCTTTTATATATAAATCGCCTCCCGAAGTGGCTGATAATGTCAATGTAGTGCTTGCATCAATTGTAATGTCTCCTTGTGCTGTACGTGCCGAAGCTCCTGTAAAAGATAAAGCAGTACTATTGGTTGAAATTCTTACATTAAAAGGAACACCTTGACCGCTTGCAGCTGTACCCCACTCAGAACCTGTGGAATAAGCACCGCCAGTGCTATAAACAAGTGT
This sequence comes from Bacteroidetes bacterium GWA2_30_7, assembly GCA_001768155.1. Classification (GTDB taxonomy): domain Bacteria; phylum Bacteroidota; class Bacteroidia; order Bacteroidales; family GWF2-33-38; genus GWA2-31-9. The sequence continues at coordinate 4,571 of MENC01000029.1, read as the reverse complement.
AGATGATGAACCATAAGTTGGAGCATTAGTATTTACCGAACCACCTGAAAGTATTGTTAATGTTCCTGTAACCGTTGAATTTGCTCCAAAATCAACTGCTCCTGAAATATCAGCATTATAAAAAGAATTTGTTCCGGAAACTGTTGCAGATCCTGCAAAAGCAATTTTTCCCGAACCTGAAGTAAAAACTGAATTATTAGTAAATGTACCGGTATTTGCAATTGTAAATGTGCCTCCTGAACTCATAATAAGCGAACCATCAATTGTAAGTGTTGTTGTAGTTAATGTTCCGCTTGCACCAAAAGTAATTGATTTTGAAGCACTAATAGTTACAGTGGTTGCCGGATTTGCGACAGCAGCATTTACAGTAACTGCATGATTAATAACAACATTTGTGTTTGAAGCCGGAACACACGAACAAGTCCATGTTGATGAAGTATTCCAATCACCATCTTGTGTTGTGTAGTAATATGGAGCAAAAGCGTCGTCATTTGCTACAACATAAGGATTTGCAGCATTAAATGTTGAGATTGTGGCAGTTGAAGTTGCAAGATACGGATTTGAACCACTGACAGTTGAGGCAGTTGCATCATAAGTAGTTCCGTTCCAGACTCCGATTTGAACTGTACCTGCCGGGTTAAAACTTGCTGCATGCCTTGTATTGGGCCACTGAAGTTTTACAGTTGAGGCACTGCTTCCCGCAACTGCTTCAACAATTTTCCATTGAAGATTTACTCGCCTAGTATCGTTATATGTTGCATTTGTAACAGTTATTGAAGTATTTACAGAAAAATCATCAGAAGTATTTGGATTGTTTAAAGTTACAGGACAATAAATGCTTACAGCCGGACCAACTGGAAAAGTAACATCTGAGCCTCCAACTGTCATTATTAAATAACCTGAACTGCTTGTGTTTACAAATCTTGCTGAAGTGTAACCAGTTATTGTTCCACCTGAGGTAATTGTTAAATTATATACTCCTAAATTTATTACTCCTTGCGTAAAATTCAAATTATTGTCAATTATTATTGATGCATCTAAATTTACACCTCCACCACTTGAATTACTCATTATCAGATAATCAAAAGTAGTTGCACTATTTATGGTTTGAAGTGAAGAACCACCGAGAGTTACAGCTCTTGTATTTGGGTCGAAGGTTCCATTATTTGTCCAATCACCTTTTAAAATTAAATCGCCTCCCGAAGTAGCTGATAATGTTAATGATGTATTTGCATCAATTGTTATATTTCCTTGTGCAGTACGAGCCGAACCTCCTGTGAAAGTTAATGCAGTACTGTTGGTGGCAATTCTCACATTGTAAGGAACTCCCTGACCACTTGCAGCTGTTCCCCATTCCGAACCGGTAGAAAATGCAGCTCCTGTATTATATTTCAAAGTTGATGAAGACCCATATGTAGGAGCATTTGTATCAACCCAACCACCAGAATTTATTGTAAGTGTTCCATTAACAGTTGAACCTGCGCCAAAATTTACTCCATTTGAAATATTTACATTATAAAAATTAACAGTTCCCGAAACTGTTCCGGTTCCGGCAAAAGTTGTTGTACCTGCTGCCGAACCACTTGCAAAATCACCGCCACCGGAAGTAACAGTTCCGCTACTTGGAATACTGATAATATTGGCAGAACCGACTGAAAATAAACCGGAAGTTAAAACCAATGAATTTGATGTACCTGTTATTGTCAAAGTTCCTGAATTTGTTAATGTTACTGTATTGTTTCCGCCTCCGCCTGAGTTTTCAATTGTTAAAGTATTTATTGAGGCAGGCAAACCATTTCCGGTAGCTTGATTAGCAGAACCTGAATAAACGTAATTAGCACCGACATCAAAAGTTCTTGTTGTTGTTTGAACGTTTCCGGTAGCTCCACTTGAAGTTATACCTGCTGTAGAACCAATTTTAAGAATGCTGCCAGAGTTAGCTGTAAAAGTTGCAGTTGCACTTACTTCTGTAATAGCATAAGTCCCAAAAGAAAGTGTGCTACCAGAAAAAACAGTAATAGTTGAAGAGCTTTTCACTCTCATATCTGAATTTAAAACTAATGTTGGATTTTTTGTGGTTCCATTCCCAATTTCGATAATTGTTGTATTATTGCTTAAACCTGTACTATAAGATGTGAAATTCTGATTACCAGATGTTTTGTTAAAAATTAATTTTCCAATTCCAGTAGTATTAAATAATTGACCGGGTGTTGATATCGAAAAATCACCTGCAACATTTAATGTCTTTAAATTTGTTGATCCAGAAGGTGCTAAATTAACAGTACCTCCTGTTTGTGTATAATTCCCAATTATTGTTAGAATTGGACTTCCTGTTGATGTTGCTAAATCTAATTCTCCAGCTGCAATTGAAAAATTTCCACTAACAGTAAGTGTAGGAGATTGACTATTTGCTAATCGTAAAGTTCCAGAACCGGAAGTCGTAATTGTGAAATCTCCATTAATAGTTGGAACAGTTCCAGCTAATTGCATATTTGATGTCTGAGAAGTACAATTCCAAATAAAGTGATGGAATGATTGATTAATTCCTGTGATTGATGTTGCTGCTGTAACTCCAATAATTTCACAAGTTGACCCACTATTCCAAGTTGTTGAAGGTATTGTTCCTCCATCAATATTGTGTTTATATCTTCCTGTTCCTGTAAATGTCCACGAACCTCCTGAAACAGCCATCGTTCCAGCATTTGTAATAGTTCCATCAATGGATGATGCTCCTGTTGTTGTAATTGTCGAGCCACTACTTATTGTTAATATTTTTGCAGAATTAACACTAATTGAAGATATTGTAGCATTCTGATTCACTGTAACATCATGCAAAATTGAAACAGCTCCCATACTTTCGGTTGAAGATGGAACTGCATTTGCAGTCCAAGTACCTGCTGTACTCCAATTACCGTCAGCAGTTGTAGTCCAACCACTTGCTACAGCATAAGAATAATTTGGACCACCATTATTATTCAAATTAATTGTATATAAATCTGCATTTGAACCATCGGCTGCAACATTTGAAGGACCAGAGCTAAAAACATAATATTCAACGTTTTTACTTGCAGTATTTACAGAAGCAGGAATTGTTGCGGTATAAGATGTTCCGGAACCAGCCATTGACAAAACTGTAGAAGTTGACATAGCATCATCAGAATATCTTAAATAGAAATTTTGACCTGTAGAAGTACCTGAAGTTGTGGCTGTAACTAAAACTGATTGACCAGGAAAAACATTTGCAGATGTTGGACTTTGAGCAACACTTGAAATTGTTTGAACTGCTCCTTGAACCTCAAAAAAAACAACAGTTCCTGTAGGGCTTGAACTCGCATCTAAAGTTTTAAAAACATAATTATACGATGTATTTGGGACATTGTAATACAAAGCACCAGAAGTTGTACAACTTGTATTAAGAGAGTATGTTGTACTTGGAGAAACCGACAAATCAGGACTTCCACCAGTAGCCATCCATTGTGCAGTAGTTCCTCCCCAATCAATACCATACCGCCAATATTGATTGCCAGTCCCATTAGCAGTTGTTGTAAGAATATATGTAGTACCGGCACCAGCAGCTAAAAAATTGAAATTTGAATTACCGGTGGGGCAACCTCCACCACCCCAACCTGAAGAAAAGCCTGAACCAACAATAGCATTTTGTGCATTTGCTTCTACTGATAAGCTAATTATCAATAAAATAAATATTACAGTTTTAATTATTTTCTTCAATTAAGATTAAATTAAACAATGTTTATACGAATAAATATCAAACAAGTTTCATTGAAATATTCAAAATTACATATAAAATGTAATAAAGTCCTAAAAAATTTAATTATTACTTATAATAACCTTTTTTGTATATATTTTTTCGATGGTTTCAAGTAAAATAAAATATACACCTGTGCTATAATTAAAATCAATAGAATGATTTAATATCAATGATAAATTCATTGTTTCAATTTTTAAAGTTTCTCCTAATAAGTTTATTATTTTCAGGCTTTTAATATTATTTATGCTTCCATTGATATTAATTGTAAATTTATTATTTGCAGGATTTGGATAAACCTCTATTTCAAAATTATTAATTGATTCTAAATTAACTACATCTGTATTACATGTCATTGTATGAGTTCCCCAATCTGAATAAGTTCCGGGAGCAATATCTTCCCATTCTAAACCTAACCAAACAGTTGTAGGAGAAACTACGCTACTTTTTCGGACTAAAGTTGCATTTGTAGTTCCTACTCCATTATTAACGAATTCTGTTCCAGGGTCAGTTACTGGTGGCATATCACCAATTGCATCAATTATAAAATCTTTTGTTATTCCGCCTTTTAACAAATAAATAGCATCATCGCCATTCCAGGTTGCACTCGTCCATGTAATATTAATATTACCTTTTAATCTAAATGTAGAATCAAAATCAGCGTCATTATAAAAACATAATGTTTGATAATCTCCCAAAATTCCAGTTAAAACCTGACTGTTTTCAACATCTGTACCTCCATTAACAATAGTTCCGATATAATAATTTGATAAATCAACATCTTCACCGGTTCTGTTGTAAATTT
>MENC01000028.1 GCA_001768155.1 Bacteroidetes bacterium GWA2_30_7 | reverse complement strand
TTTTATGCCATCATTTAAAGAGACTAAAGTATATCAACTTGCAGAGGCTTTAATTACAATTATTGGTCAAAGTGACTTTGATGACTTTTTGAAAGTTAAACTTCCCATGCTTATAAAAACTGAAATTAAAAGTAAAAAAGCAAAAAAGCAATAATCCCTGTGCCTAACACCATATTGGAACTTAGCAGGCTGTTATGGGCAACTTGATACTTCTAACAAATTTCAAATTTTTTAACGGTTTGACAGTTTGTGCAAGAAAAAGCCTGCCAAATCCAATATTAAAACGTTACCTGCAAGCGTGGCAGACCGAATAACAACGACAGACAGACAATGAAAAAAGTAATAATCATACTCGGACTTTTAGGACTGATAATTTTCGGTGGATTTTACGCAAAACGAAAATTTTACGACCCAAAACACAGACTTGACAACGCTAAAACAAAAGTAAAACAACTTGCCGACAATGACGAATTAAAAAATGGCGACTTTATTTTTCAGACCTCACTTTCTGGACAAAGCAAAGCCATTCAACTTGCGACAAAATCAAAATATTCTCATTGCGGACTTATTTACAAAGACGGCAACGACTTTTATGTTTTTGAAGCGGTTCAACTAGTTAAGCGGACACCACTTGACAAATGGATTGCTCGGGGAAAAGACGGAAAATATGTTATCAAAAGACTTATAAACGCTGACCAAGTTTTAACTCCTGCGACACTTGCAAAAATGAAACAAGTTGGCGACAACTTTAACGGTAAAAACTATGACCTGACTTTTGAGTGGTCAGACGACAAAATATATTGCTCAGAACTTATTTGGAAAATCTATCAACGTGCGACAGGAATAGAAATTGGTAAACTTGAAAAGCTTAGCGACTTCGACTTGACAAATGAAGCAGTTAAGAAAAAAATGAAAGAACGTTACGGTGACAAAATCCCAACAGAAGAAATTGTAATTTCACCAGCAGCAATTTTCGACAGCGAATTATTAACTACAGTAAAAGCAAACTGAATTGAAAAAACTTCTGACATTATCTTTAATCATTGCCCTTGCTCCTTTAATCGGTGGTATTTATGGTGTAATTCACGACCAAATAACTTATACAATTTCTCCTGAGTATTATACCAAATTCAAGTTTATTCAATTCGGCTTTATTGATTTTGGAAATGAAGCGATTTTACCAAACCCGAGATTAAGTGTTGCAGGCGTTGGTTTTCTTGCGACTTGGTGGATGGGGTTACCAATCGGACTAATACTTGGACTTGTAGGTTTGGTTCACAAAGACAATAAGCAAATGTTCAAAATAACAATGAGAGCAATTATAGTAACTATTATTGTTGCTTTTGTAACTGGACTAATTGGGCTTGCTTATGGAAAGTTGTATTTAGCAGACACAGGGGTAAATTGGTGGCTACCCGACAACCTAATTGACAAGAAAAATTTTATTGCTGTTGGTTCAATGCATAATTTTAGTTATTTAGGTGGACTGACAGGGCTTATCGCAGGAAGCATTTACAGCATTAGACAAAAACGGAAAATAGAAAATGAAAACAACAGCGGACTATAATTCCAAGACCAAGGGACTTGCACCCTTTGGAAAAAAAACATAACTCGTTTGTTTTATTACTGAAAATAAATTTGTATTTTTTTCGAATTTATTCAGAACTTTCAACCGTTAGCTTTAATGCGTAAAAAAGAAAAACACCGAAACACATGGAAAATTTACAAATAGTATATACCTTTGTGATATACCAACTTTTTGACAAATGAAAACACTTTCTTTAAAACTGGACGACTCAATATTCACTGAAACTGAACAGGTTGTTCATAGACTTAAAAAAACTCGAAATCGTTATATTAACGAAGCTTTGCTTTTTTACAACCGTCTTCAGAGGAAAAGAATTCTTTCAAAAAAACTAGAATTTGAATCTAAGCTTGTTCAAGAAGAATCTATGAAAATTCTTACCGAATTTGAAAACATAGACGAATATGACAATTAAGCAATTCGAAATTTGGGTTGCTAATCTTGACCCAAGACACGGCACGGAAACTGGAAAAGTTAGACCCGTTTTAATCGCTCAGACTGACTTATTAAATAAAACTCATCCTTCGACTTTGATTTGTCCAATTACAACTAACGTGCAACCCAAAAGTGAAATTTTAAGGGTTCATTTAAAGAAAGGACAAGCAAAAGTTAAAGAAGATTGTGATATTATGATTGATCAAATTCGAGCTATCGACAATCGGAGACTAATTAAAAAGGTTGGTGAACTTCCGGGTAACTTGAGCGAAAAAGTGAAAGAAAATATTTCTATCATTTTTGACATATAAAAAACGCACTAAAAGCTAACACACGTTTGGCAAAAACTGGGCGGGTGGTGCAACTTGACAACGACAACAATGTACAAAAGTGGTAACGGTTTGACACTCCCTGCGGCTAAACGCCCAGCTTTTCCAAGCGCCAAACGTTAGCTTGTCGGTATTAGTCGTTTTGAGTATTAATGATGAATCTTATTAATAATCAGTTTCTATAATAATCAGAAACTGTATAATTTCAAATAGAAAATTATATTCTAACCTCCAATTATTGTAAACACACAAAATATTATCCGACTATTGCGAATGAATTTATTTATTCTAATACTTTAAATCTGAAAGTTTACTAGTAAGTACTTGTAGGTGAAAACACCTACAAGAGGCATGGTGCATCAGTCAGGTGTTTTCACCTGACTGTTAAACAGCGATTTAGCATAGATCCTGCGGATTTAAGGTAATAATTCATTTAAAGCATTTTCTATATCTGGATATTTGAATTTGAAATTGCTGTCAATTAATCGTTTAGGAATTACTGCTTGCCCATCGGTTAAAACACTTGCTCCTTCTCCATAAATTAATTTAAGTAACCATTCAGGAATATTAAAATATGCCGATTTATTTAATTTTTTTGATAACGCTTTTGTAAAATCTTTATTTTTTATGTGATTTGGAGAAACAAAATTGTAAATTCCATTTGATTCAGAATTGTCAATTACATAATTAAAAGCATTTAATAAATCGTCAATATGAATAAATGAAAAATATTGTTCTCCAGTTCCGATATTTCCACCTACATAATAATTAAATGGTTTTAACATTTGAGGAAATGCACCGCCTTTTTTAGCTAAAACAATTCCAAATCTTGTAATTATAGTTCTAACTCCATATAATTCAGCTTTTTTTGCTTCGTTTTCCCAATCAGAAACCAGAGTAGAAATAAAATTTTCTGAATAATTATTGCTATAATCGTCATGTATTCCGCTATTTGAATAAATTCCAATTGCAGAAGCATTTATAAATAATTTTGGTTTTTTTACTGATTTTGAAATTATTTCAACAATTTTCTTTGTAGTATTGATTCTGCTGTTATAAATTTCTTGTTTGTATTTAGATGTCCATCTTCCAATAATTGGTTTACCTGTTAAGTTAATTACAATATCTGAATCTGAAATTTTAGTATCGTTACGATTATTCAAAAAATCATCTCTGTTAAATTTAACTATTGTATGTCCTTTGATAATAAGATAGTTACTTAAAGATTTTCCAATAAAACCATTATGCCCGGCAATAGTTATTAGCATTTGTTAATAATTATTTCAATTTTTTTTCAAAAATATAAACCATTTTTGACGAATTACGTATAATTTTATGATTAATAAAAAAAAATTGAATACGAATGAATGATTTTCAAAAACTATTAACTGAAAATAATAAGTTAAAGCAAGAGCTTGAAGAATTATTCAAGAAATATGAAGAGACTGTTGAACAAAACGATGAGTTAAGAAAACTAAACCTTCAGTATAGCGATGAGATTAAAGCTTTACCAAAAAAATTAGAAAAAGAATTAAAAGAAAAAGAATCTAAATTTTTGAGGTTTAAAATGGTTACTGTTTTGTTCTCTCAAGTTAGAGGATTTACAAAATTAGCTGAAACTGAAAACCCAGAAGCCTTAATTGACGAACTTGATAGATTTTATATTCATTTCGATTCTGTTGTAACAAAATACAATATTGAAAAAATTAATGCCATAGGCGACACTTACATTTCTGCCGGTGGAATTCCAAAGAAAAATAGAACTAATCCATTTGAAGTAGTAATGGCTGCACTTGAAATGCAGCAATACATGAAAAAATTACAGCACGACTCGTTATGTCATAACAAAAAAATATGGGATTTAAGTTTTGGAATACACACTGGTCCAGTTACTGCCAGCCCTTTTGGTAAAAAGAAAATTTCTTATGACATTAAAGGAGAAACAGTTAATTGTGCAAGTAGAATTGAAGCATCAAGCGATGCAAGTCGTATTTTAATTTCTGATATGACTTATGAGCTTATTCAGGAATTTTTCAGATGCGAGTACATACGAAAACTTCCTGTTAAATATCAGGGAGACATGGCATTATATACAGTAAAGGGTTTTCGCCCCGAATATTCTGAAGACGATACCGGTTTAATTCCAAATAAAAAATTTAAAATTCGATTCCAAATTATTAAATATGATGATTTAGAAGAGTTTATGCTTGATAAACTTGAAAAAGAGTTACCAAAAAAATTATTTTATCATAACCTTAAGCATACAATAGATGTTGTAATTCAGGTTGAATTAATTGGTAGAAGTGAGGGACTTAACGATGAGGAATTATTATTAATGAGAACAGCCGGACTTTTTCATGATGCAGGACACATTATTCAATCTCCAAATCACGAATATTACAGTACTGTTTTAGCAAGAGAAATATTGCCGGAATTTGGTTATAACACTGAGCAAATTGATATTATTTGCGAAACTATAATGGCAACTCAACTACCTCCAAGACCACAAAATTTAATGCAAAATATTATATGTGATGCCGATTTAGATTATCTTGGACGTACCGACTTTATTCCAGTTTCTGAAACATTATACAAAGAATTAAACGCTCAGAATATAATAAATGATTATAATACTTGGAATAATCTACAAATTAAATTTTTATCTGGGCATCATTATTTTACCGAAACGGCAAATCGTCTTCGCGAAGTTAATAAGCAAAAGCAAATTGATAGAATTAAAAGCTTAATTGTTTAAGAACTTAAATTCCAAACTTCCAGAATTGCTTTTCCCAATTGCATCATAAATTGATTTTACATCATTAATGTTCTCAGGTTTAATTATATATGATGTAATATTAAATATTGATGAAAGCTTTATTGTATTTGAGTCTATTTGTTCGCAACTGAAAATATAATTCCCGAATGTGTTTTTAATATCTGTATTTAATGAATTTGAAACCAATTGTATAGCCTTGTCGAATTTAATTATATAATTGTACATGTCTTTGCAAACAAAATCTGTGTAAAAATCAAGCTGTCTGTTATCGGCATTGACATTTTCAGATATTATATGATTAAAAAAATTAGTTAAATCAAGAGATAATGTATCTCCATTTAAAGAGATTATATTATTGCAAGTATAGTCAGCAGTAATATTAGTTTTAAAAGGAAAGGTTTTATTTACAGATTCAACTTTGAATTTATCAGGCTTTGTATTTTCATTAATTTCCCAAACTTTTTTATTGTATAATGTATTTATTGACAAATCTTTATAATTGTGAGTATAAAGTCCTCTTGTTAGAGTTGAAAATTGCCCTGATAAAAGGATTTTTGTTTTAAACGAAACCGTTTTATCGCCTGTATTTACACTTGCCATTACATTGGTTGTGCGAATATTATCTTTAAATGCACAAATTGGTGTTGTAATTTTTCTGAAATGGTCGCTAATTGGCTCATCTTTTTTAATATAATCAGATAGGTTTACAAGACGAGCTTCTGTGCCTTCAAAATAAAATGGAATTTCATCTAAATAATAACCAAAATCATCAGACTTTGGATATAAATATATCACCTTTCCACTTGGCAGTATTGGACATAATAGATAATCGCTATCGTACATTGGAGTAAAATAGTTATCTGAAATTATACCTATTCGTTTATCGCTTACATAAGCAGTAAAATGCCCAAGATTTATTTTAGTAATCAATGCTATATAAGTATTGTATCTGCTAATATCCCGAATTTGACGTTTCGATAAATAATCACCAATTCGTTCATCACGAGTATCAAGTTCCTTAAAATAATCCAAGTCGTTGCTAAATGTAAAATTATCGGTAATTTCGTTATGCAATTTTTCGAGTTTCAAATAGCCAGTGCTATCATTTTCAATGTTTTTCACTAATCCCTCAATAAAACTATTTATTTGTAATGTTTGATTTGTATTAACTCCCTGAATCGAACTCCTTAATATATCGGCATGTTTTTTTTCACGAAAATGAGAATAAATTGCATAAAACGGAATGTATTCGTTTCTAAAAGTAAATGGCAAATTATATAATAATGATGCTGGTTTTAAGGTGAATATAATATGTGGCAATGAAAGAAAAGGTCGGCTGCCTTCTTCGTTAATGCATCCAGATAAGTTAGTTTTTGTCCAGAACCATTTTTTAAGGTTATCTTGTTCAATAACTGTATCGGGCTTGGCATCGTTATAACATGTTAAATCAACGTCGAGGTTTGATTTATATGATATTTTCAGAGAATAATTTTTTTTGAAAACATCATTATTGAAAAATATTCTTAACGAATTCAGATTATAGAAATTTTCATCATATCTAACTTCGTAAGAATAATTTACGGTTAATGTATCTCCTATTTTTAAATTTCCAATTGAATATTCAATTTGTTTAAAAGGTCCAAATCGGTTATCTTCTTTGACTCTTTTAATAATATTTTCAGTCATTTTCAACTCTGCTTTTCTTTCAACTCCTTTATTATCTGAAATTTTATTAGAAAAAGTTACAAAATCAACTCCCGAAAATGTATTCGAATAATTTCTTGTTTTTGGAGAATGTGAAAAATAACTCGGGTCGAAAGTTTCGGGCAAAATAAATTTTGAATATTTCTTAATTCCTTCTTCCGAAAGGATTTTGATTTTAATCTCTTTCTTTATTGTATATTTAATAAAGTCAATGGTTTCGCCATAAACTATTAATTCATTTTTTTCATCAATTATGTGAGTTGTATTTTCAGTAACTGATAAATTTTGAGCAAATATTTTTATTGCTAACAGGCTAATAAAAACAATACTAAAGTAGATTTTTTTCATCTGTTTATGTTTTTTATATTTATCTTATTTTGATTAGTTTAAAGTTTTTTGTTTGCCACAGATTGCACTAATTTTCACAGATTTTATTCACAGATTTCTTTCCTAAAATTAACACTGATGAAACAACCAAAGGTTGTTTCTAATCTGTGTAAATTTGTGTAATCTGTGGCTAATCTCTTCTTGATAATCATTCTCTTCCCGAAATTCGGGATAAAACGTGTGTTTATTATTAATAATGTACTTTTCATTTGTTTATATTTTATTCGTATTAAAGAGGTTGAAGTTCATTTTAAATTGTGGCTAAGCAGCTAAATCCTAAATTTCTAAATCCTAATTTCCTATTATTCTTTAAATCTTCTTAAATCGCTTTTATAAAAAGTCCATTCGGGGGTTGTGATTATATCGCCTGAATTTGCATTATACCAAGGACTTAACTTATTGTCGTTTGGATTTACCAGTATATGTGTTTCCTGAGCAGGCATATAACTTTGAGCTAATAGGTATATTTTTTCAGCTTTTTCGTTTTTTGCAACATCTATAACAGTTACAGCATGTCCGTAAGGATTCCCTTTTTGAATTAATACATCTCCTGTTTGAATATCATAAAACGAAGTAACTTTCTGTAATTCATCCAATAACGAGCCTGTGTTTGCATACGAAAAAATATATTCCATATATTTGAAAAATTTAGAATACGAATAATCGCCTTTGCAATAATCGTTATAATATCTGGGCTTTTTATCTGATAAAAAATTGAAGTGAATTTTATCGTATTGTTTAGTTTTGTACAGATATTCTGCTCTTAAACGCATTACTGCATCGGCACATTGTTGAAGGTCTTTTTTGCCTATATCCATCTTTATTACAGTATATTGAGCCGATTGATTATATTTTTTCTGTCCATTGTATAAATAAACGGTATTGTTATCGGTTTTTAAATCCAGATTTTGAAAATATTCGCCAATTGAAGCTGATTGATTTTTAACCCTTGTATATCCTTCAGGCACAGAAATATCTGAAACTTTTTTAAGAGTCTGAGTAAATATATTTATCGTCAATAAGTCTAATATTGCAATAAATAATATGATTTTAGTTTTCATTTTTCAAAAACGTTTAAAAAGAATTCACTTTTATCAATAATTAAACCATTTTGTAAATTTCGTTTTTTATTTTTACAAAAAAAATTATGTATGTCGGTTTTAGATATAATTATTATAATTCCTTTGCTGTGGGGAGCATATAAAGGTTTTACAAAGGGCTTAATAATAGAATTAGCCGGATTTGTAGCTTTGGCTTTAGGAGTTTATGGTGCTATTAAACTTTCGGGTTACACATCAGATATTATAAAAAAGTGGTTCGATACAAAGCCTGAATATCTTGAAGTTATATCTTTTGCAGTTACATTTTTAATTATAATTATATTAGTTCATTTGTTATCACGCTTAATTGATAAATTCGTTAAAGCAGCTGCATTAGGAATTTTTAATCGCATTGCAGGAGTATTTTTTGGAATTTTAAAATTTTCGTTGATTTTAGGAATTGTAATTATTCTTATTAATAATTTTGATAAAAAAGCAACCATTCTCTCAAACGAAACAAAAGATAAATCGTTGTTATACCGCCCACTAGAAAAAGTTATTTTAAAAATTTATCCTTCTATTAATGGGTTTATTGAAAAGCAAACGGCTGAGAATAATAAACCAGCATAACCTGATAATAAAATTTTATTTCGGCTTACTTAACCATTACAATTTCTACTCGTCTGTTTTCGTGCGACATTTCATCGTTCAGTTCAACATCCCAAACAGGAACATTTCTTCCTAGCCCAAGACATTTGTATCTGTTTTCTGGAATACCATATCTAGATAGAATTTTTGCCACAGCTTCGGCTCTGTGTTCAGATAAATTCATACAATGTTTTTGAGACCCACTTAAATCGGTATGACCTAAAATTACAATTTTGTATAATGGATTATTTTTCAGTATAACAGCAATTTTCTTGATATTATCGCCATATTCAGGTTGTATCTCTGATTTATTGAAATCGAAAAGGGCTACAATCTGCGGAGTGGTAAAAACATTACCTTTAACAACTGATTTTATAGTATCATTAATTTGAGCCATTTTGGGAGTCGAGGTATTTGTCTCATAATCAAATTTTTCAGCATCGTAATTTTCACCTATTTGAATGTTTCTGAATGTTGAAACTTCGTTTCCCGAATTGTCGTTATAAACTAAGCTTACTTCTCTTAGTCCATCACCGGCAATTGGCTTGTAAGTAATCTCATAATAATGATGATTAATCAGATTTATTTCATCGAAAACCTTTGAAACCTGATCTTGTTTGCGAATATTACAATGTTTTCCATCTGTTAGCCATGAAAGAAAATCAAGCATTTTTTTATTTGTTCCTCCTCTGTAAGAGATAAAGTTAACACGAGAACCGGTTTTTCTGGCAATATTTACCAATTCGTTTGCTGTACATGGCATGAGCCCTGAAAAATACCCTGAAGCATTTTCGTAACCATCGGTGAAAGAGACAAGTAATTTGTTTGAAGTTTTGTTGCCTAATGTTGAATCATTTAACAAATCAAGTCCTTTGCAAACTCCTGCATAAAGTGCCGTGCTGCCTCCAAACTCGCTGTATTTAAATTTATTAAAATTCTCAATCAAAAGTTCTTTTGATTTTATAAGTGGACATACCGGTACAATTTTTCTATCGAATTTGACGACTGAAAATGCGTCGTTTGGATATTTTTTATTTATAATCCCCGTACAGGCTTTTTCCAAGAAATTAATATCGCCGTACATCGAACCACTGTAATCCAAAACAAATGAAATGTTATAGCTATCATTTTCTGACGATATTTCACGAATAGTATAATCTTTAACTGGATATTTTTGACCTTCATATTGCTCAATTATTTGTCTGATATACTTATTACCATTATATTCTTTCATATTGGCAACATCTTTCAAGAAATGCCCTTTTGAATCACTTGCCATAACATAGAGCTTTACTGAATCGGGATATTTACTTCTATCAACACCAAAAATTTCAAAAGATATTTTTTCTCCATTTAATAGCATTTTTACAGAACGAATATCGGTAACAAGCTGCTTTTCTACTATTTTTATATTTTTAGCAATCTTTAGAATCTCATTATTATATTTAAAAGCAAATATAAGTACAGTGTCATTTATAGGCTCAATAATTATTCTGCCTGTTGCCGGAACATGTTTCTTTAAATTAACAATAGAAACGGTGTCATTATATTTGAATGTCCATGATATATCTACTTTTTCGCCAATATATATTTCTTCTGGTGCAGAAAGATTAAATGTTCCGGGAGGTAAAACACGTATGTAAATATTTTTTTCTGAACAATTTCCAAACTCGTCATATTTTTCGAAAATATATCTTGTATTATGTTGTGGTTGTATTTTAATTTCTCCTTTAGAAGAAATTTTTTCTACTGTATTTCTTAAAATAACTTCTTTGGAGCAAGGAAACGACCATGAGAGCAATGTACTTTGTCCTCTGCATAATATTGTATCTGCTTTTAGATATTCGCTGGGTTTTGCAACAATGGTTTTTTTCATTGAAGTTTCATAACCATGATTATTAACAGCTCTTAATTCAATATTTAATGTAGAGTCGCATCTGAAATTATATCTTCCTGATGGAGGAAGTGAATCATTATTAATATTCAGATAAACATATTTTGCAAATGAGGTAAACCATTCAACTGTTGCTATTTCACCTTCATTAATTGAATCCTTTACAACAAATAGTTTAATAACTGGTTTATGTACATTTATTCTAATGCTTCTTGTTTCTTTTCTATTTTCGTTTTTCTTTTGAAGTATATAAATTGTATTAACAGTTGGAGCAAATATAAATTCGCCATTTTGCCCAAGATTAGTTGCAATAATATTACTTTTGTTCCTTTCAGAAAGAAGAATCTCTGTTTTTTTCTTAATCTTTGCGATGTTCCATGAAATCTTAACCGAATCACCATATTGGATAGCTTTTTTATCGGCATAGAATTTTATTTTCTGTGCAAATGATAATTGAAAAACTATGATTAAAAATGCTGTATAAATGATTGTATTTGATACAATCCTCCCGTGATAGTTTAATTTTGATTTCATAACTTTGGGATTTTATATAATAACGATACTTGCTTTAATTTTATTATTCTTTAATAATCCTAACCTCTGTTCTTCTGTTTTGTTGACGACCTGTAGAGTCAGAATTATAAGCTATTGGTTGACTTTCTCCATAACCAATTGAAATTATGCGATTTTCAAAAATTCCTTTTTTGATAAGATATTTTTTAACAGAAACGGCTCTTTCTTCTGATAATTTTTGGTTAGCATTATCATCTCCAACATCATCAGTATGTCCTGAAATTTCTATTATCATATCTTCCTTATATTGTAAAAGTTCAGCAAGATTGTTTAACGATATGAATGATTCTGGCTTTAGGCTTGACTTACCTGTATCGAAATAAACATTTTCCAGTCGATAAACTTTTGGCAGTTCATACTTAATAACTACATCAAAAGACATATTCCCTTTAAGGTTAGGGATTTCGACAGTGCTATATTTATCGTCATTTTCAAACGATTGACATTTTATTTCGTAAGTATCGCCTTTAGGAATGAGAACTGAGAATTTTCCATTGCTTTTTGTAACTCCAGAAACTATTTTTCCGGTTTTCTTACCAATAAAAGAAACCTTATCTCCTTTTGACGGTTTATCACTCATATTGGTAACTAATACATTTGCTAAAGCACCAGTTTCAGTAGGTTTTAGTTCTTGTGTCTGGCTGAAAGCAGGAAGATTTATTATAAATATTCCTATTAAAAAAATTGAAGTTTTCATAATGATAAAGTTTTAGTTCTTTATCATCATAATGCAGAAGTTTCTAAAAAGATACAGAATTTATAAAAAAAATGTTTTTGTTGTATTGTATATGTTTATCTCAAAAACTATTTAATTGATAGTGTTTGAGATACTTCGCAATTATTTCTTAATTAGTTGTTGTTCAGTTTTATTTTTCTCTTGAATATTTTTTTCTTCTTTAAAAACATCTGAAAATAAAAGCCATAAAATGAAAATTATAAGAAGTATTGCCATGAATATTCGTCTATTTCTTATTTTATTAAGTCGCTTTCGGGCAATTGGTTGTGTAACGTTATTATAATTGGCAACAAGCCTTTTGAAATTCTTGTATTTATTAATTTCACCGGAAGTAATATTTTCTTTTTCTATTTTGATTCTGTGAGTATTCATTTTTTTGTGCCCTTCCTGATGAAATTTTTAAGTTTATCTAACACCCTGTATATTTTTACTTTTGCATTATTTTCAGTTATTCCTAATATGTCCCCAATTTCTTTAAAAGAATAATCTTCAAAGAAACGTAACTGAATCAAATTTACTGATTCTTTTGGTAATTTACTAAGTGATA
>MENC01000027.1:9207-9726 GCA_001768155.1 Bacteroidetes bacterium GWA2_30_7 | reverse complement strand
TGACGAAACTTACGATTTGGAAAACCTAAAAGTAGAAAAGAAAATTACAAAATACGATAACAACAACAGTTTAAATGTTTTACAAATAAAAATATTAAGCAAAGAAAACAAACTCTTAGCCGAACATCGTGAAATTATAAAAGTTAACTTAATTGAATCAAAATGATTGTAAATATAGAATTGCCACAGATTACACAGATTTTCGCCGATTTGCCTCACAGATTTTATTATTATCTGCGACAAAAACAACCTTTGGTTGTTTTCAATCTGTGAACATAGCGAAGCGACTCACAGCTTGTCCCGAATTTATTTCGGGAAATGCCTTTAAGAATATGCGATTTATGAGTAAAATTTGTGCAATCTGTGGCAGAAAAAATTTAAAAACAATTATAACTAATTCTAAATTGTTAGTTTGGTGCAACTTAGCGTCTTTGTGCCTTTGTGGCAAAAAGGTTAGTTTGGTGCAACTTAGCGTCTTTGTGCCTTTGTGGCAAAAAGGTTAGTTTGGTGTAACTTAGT
>MENC01000027.1:0-9092 GCA_001768155.1 Bacteroidetes bacterium GWA2_30_7 | reverse complement strand
TAGCATCAACCATTTACCTTAATATGCAAAGATATTTCAACACATCAGAAGAAGCTTACGAACAAAACAGCGATGTCAACTTTGTAGTTTCATTGCTAAAAACCGATTTTGAAAATTCAGTATCAGCCGTTTCGAGCTTCGGACTTGTAACACTTATCGGCAACGACAGCAAAATTCTGGAATACGATTTCGGCGACCAATACATAATCCGCAAAATAGATTACCGTCGCGATACATTTTATGTAAACACGCAAGACCTTGACATAATACGCATAGACGATAATTCCGACCTTGTAACCGAAATCAAAGCAAACATAATGTTCGACGGCGATTCAGTTCCCCTGCATATCTATAAAAGCTATACAAAAGATGTTTTATTTAACCTTTATCATAAAAAAGAGTGAGCATAGACCTTAAAAATATCGAAAAAAAGAAAAAAACTGTAAAAACTCCGAGCAGTAAACAGCAATCGCAGGTGATGGATTTTCTTAACCGTGATATTAGCCTGTTTGGTAACAGCCTTTCAGACAAAAAGAAAGAGCGTTTCTATTCCGACCTTGGAATATTGCTTACTTCGGGAATTGACATTAAAACATCGCTCGAACTTATTACCGACGACCAACGAAAAGACAAAGACAAACAGCTTTTCAATAATATTCAGCAAATGGTTCTTAATGGCGAAAGTCTTTCGGAAGCATTGCATAAAACCGGAAAATTTTCAAACTACGAATATTTCAGCCTGAAAATAGGAGAGGAGAGTGGTCGAATTTCGGATGTACTGAGCGAATTATCAGGCTTTTTTAATAAAAAAATTAAGCAAAAACGACAACTTGTTAGTGCCTTTTCGTACCCTGTACTTGTGCTGATTACAGCAGTGGCAGCAATAATGTTTATGATGAATTTTATAGTGCCGATGTTTGTTGATGTATTCAAACGATTTCAGGGAAAATTACCCTATATAACCCAAGTTATAATTAATATTTCAGACATTATTTCCAACTGGGCAGGACTGTTTTTCATAACATTAACAGTATTTATAATTTTTCTTTATTCGCAACGTAAAAACGAATGGTACCGTAGCATAACCTCACGAATAATGATGCGTTTGCCGATATTCGGACCAATAGTTAAAAAGATTTATCTTGCCCGATTTTGCCAGTCAATGGCACTGCTAATTGCCTCACGTACACCAATGCTTCGTGCAATTCAGCTTGTGCGTAACATGATAGGCTTTTATCCATTCGAGAAAGCACTTGATATTATCGACAGCGATATAATGAGCGGAAAATCGCTTCACGAAAGCATGAAAAAGTTCAGCATATTCGATAACCGTACAATTTCGCTGGTAAAAGTAGCCGAAGAAGTAAATCAGCTTGATACAATTTTTGAGCGACTCAATAAGCAGTATTCCGACGAACTCGAACATCGTATCGGCATGATGAGCAGCCTTTTAGAACCCGCAATGATAATTTTTGTAGGTGTTCTGGTAGGAGTAATATTGGTTGCAATGTATTTGCCACTGTTCCAGCTTAGTACATCTATTTATTAGAGGAAGGTTTGAAGTTTGAGGTTTGAGGTTGCCGACTGTTCCGTCATTGCGAGGCACGAAGCAATCTATTAAGTTAGAATAGTTTATGAGTTTATTAGTTGATGAGTTGAATAGCGATGCACTGAGCATAGTCGAAGTGTTTAAAGGTTTATAAGTTTATGGAATTATTTATTTATGTTATTATTGTTTTATATTATTATGTTATTTTGTGTTTAAGTGTTCATGTTTAGAATGTGAATTTGAACTTTAAATTTTGAATGAAAATAAACGAAACAATTTTTCAGAAAATAACAAAAAAAATGACGTCGCAGTGATACAATAAATTTTTTTATTTACGATGGTTAATAATAGCAAAAACGCATGTAATAAATTGAATGTAAGAAATATAAAACCGAAAAAGACAGGATTTTTAAAGAAAATATTTTTTCAAAACATGCTATAAACATGTCATTGTGGGGGAATTTTGGAATGGGTATATTTAGGGGTTGATAAATTAAAATAAGTAAATGAAAAATCTATGAATATAAGAAGTTTATTCGATAGCCTTAGTACTCGTTTTTCTATTTTAAAAGAAAAGCTAATATTAGAAAATAGTGTTAATGACCAAGGTTTAAATACTTTACTTGAAACAACTTACATTAAGATTTTAAATGAAGTATATGGTTATGAATTAGTTAATTCAAATCTAATTCATCAAAATTCAGTTGCAGTTGATGCAGTTGATGAAAAAAACAGAATTTATGTTCAAATTACATCTACTTTTAGTAAAGAAAAAATTGAAAAAACAATAAAACTTATTAATAATCATAAATTGTACGAAAAGTATGATACTCTCTTATTTTGTTTTTTAAAAGGAAAAAAAACACTTAATAACAACAGTATTAGCCAAATAAATAAAGAAATTAAAGGTAAGTTTAGCATTGATTTTGAAAAAAATCTTATAGATAATAATGATATTTACCAGAAGATTTTTTACGAACAAGACATTAAAAAAGCTTCAAAAGTTTTAAGTATTATTAATAAAGTTTTAGGATTAATACCTGAGGGTAAAGATTCAGGTTATGAATCAATAAGTGTTTCGTTTAGTAACGAAATAGAGAATGCTTATAGAGTAGTTGAATTGATATTGAAAGAAGGAATTAATGTTTATATTAATTCAAAAGAATTATACA
The DNA here is from genome assembly GCA_001768155.1 of Bacteroidetes bacterium GWA2_30_7. Classification (GTDB taxonomy): domain Bacteria; phylum Bacteroidota; class Bacteroidia; order Bacteroidales; family GWF2-33-38; genus GWA2-31-9. Next base: position 6,371 of record MENC01000027.1, on the reverse strand, counting down.
AAAGATTTAAGAATGACAACCATAGATTTTTTAGTTTTTTGATATTATTTGAAAATGAAATCGCAATTAATCATGTTAAACACACAATTGTAATATTAAATGATTCATATATTGTTGAAAATCTGCAATCTGAAAATAGATGTAAAATATTACAACAGGCTCTTTTAAATGATAATCGTATTCAAGTGATTAGCTTTTCAACAATATTGGATTATAGTAAAATAAGTTATCCAATGTTTAAAAATTGGAAAACTGTATCAATTGAAAGTTTAGATAAATGTTTAAGCAAAATATTGCAGGATTTGCTTGATAATCAGAATTTTTTAATTTTTGATGAAAGCTATATTAAAAATGAATTACAACGAATAAATAACAATTTTATATTATTTGATTTAACTAAAGGTGAAAACATTAATTATCACCTATTTCAATTTACTCTATCTAGTTTTGAAAATATCAAGATGTTCTATATTCTTCTAAAACCAAATTATACTTTAAGTTCTGTAATAAGTCATTTTAACTCGAATTATGCTAACCTAATTAATAAAAACCTAGTAATCTTAGCACCAAAAGATCCGTTACAAAAAACTAGAAATAGAATTGAAAAAATAAAAAAAACATTTAACAATTCAAATGTTGAATATATTCAAGATCATTTTTTTGATAAAACATTCAAATCTGTTAAACAAGAAAATATTTTATTGATTGATGACTTTATTGACCCCATTATTAAAGATAATGATTCTCAAATTATAGGGATTAATGGACTTTTAAATTGGGTAAATACTGAATCTTCCTCAAGAATAGCAATTATTAATGGACAGGGTGGCATAGGGAAGACAACATTGTGTAAGAAGTTACATGATATTCTTCTGAGAGATTTTAAAAGGTATCATATAATTTTTATTAATTCAACTGTTTTATTAAAAGAGTTTTCAAAGTTAGATTTCAATGATGAAAAAGAGTATGAAATATATAACATATATGAAATCTGGTGCAGGAGTATTAATAGGGTTAATCAAGAAATTCTGGATAAAAATGCTTTTTACATTAATTATTTTTTAGGTAATATATTAATCATATTTGATGGTATTGATGAAGTAATATCAACTATACCAAATTTTAACTTAAGTTCATTTTTAATAAATGTTGCAAAGATTCAAGAAAATATCGGAAAAGGAAAAATTATAATAAATTGTCGGGATACATATATTTATGAAGTGTTCCAACAGAAAAATGAAAAAAATAATTTAAGCAAAATTGATAAAGAAGCTATAGAAGTATTTGATTTATTACCATTTAATAAAGAGCTTGCAGAAAATTATTTTTCTAAGCATTTTGGAAAAAAACAAAAAATCAACAATGCATTAAATTTATTAGATGAGTTTGTTATTAAAGACATAAATAATGCTAGTGAATATATATATCCTCCTTTTATTTTAGAGATTGTTAAAAAATTTGTGGATAAAGAATTTGATGAATCAATTAAAGACTTTACGTTTTGTTCTTCGATATTAATTGAAAGTGATGTTACAGATAATATATCATATAAAACATGTTATAGAGAAATTTCTAAAAAAGAGACTAATGGGTTCGATCTTGAAGTTGATAAACAGATTGAATTTATGATTAGTTTATCAATTGAAAAAAGAGGGTATATTGTTGATAATGAATTTGCAGATATTTTAAGAAATATAAAATTGATTGATAGATTAAATGATTATGCTATTGGATTGAGAGATCATCCATTTTTAATTTTAAAAGAAAATAAATATCACTTACGATTTGATTTTTTAAATAGTTATTTTAAGTCGTTAGCAATTTTCAAATTAATTAAACAAAACGCTAAAATTAAAGAACATGTTTTTAAATTATTAGCTAATGATTGTAATTATAATTCTCAAATTACTAAATATTTAATACAGAAAATTAAGATTAATCCTGATGAGTATGTTGAATTATTTAAGCAATTAATTGAAAAAATTCATCAAGAAGATTATCCTCAAGAAGAAAAGCAAAAAGCTATTTGCAATTTATTTCTTATTTTACAACAATCTTATAAGGATAATACACCTGAAACAAATAAAAATATTCTAAAACAGCTTTTTAGTGATAAAACCGACAATAGCATTATTGATAAATTCTATTTAATAGATGTGACTGAAACATCGAAGTTAATTATTGATTTTTCTAATCTTTTTTTTAGGGACATTGTAATTAAAAATTATCATGCATTCTTTAATTGTATCTTTAATCAAGATACTCTTTTTGATGATACTTGCTGCATTGATGAAGTTTATAGTAATGAAATTGATTTTGAAAAAATCTCTGCTGAAAAAGGAAATTTTGGGGCTTATATAAAAGGAGATAACACGATAGTAAAAGTCTTAAACATGAAAAAAAGTGATGATGGTTTAGGTACTAGAAAATTAATAATAAGCTCCTTAAAATTATTCTTTAAGTGTTTTTATGATGGGCAAGTAATGAAAGGCGAGAAATTAAAGAATGAAATTTCGGTAAACTATAAACTAATGAATGGCCCTGCAAATATTGATAAAATAATTAGAGTATTAGAAAAAAATGGAATAATTGAAATCAATAATAATAGAATATTTTTAATGAAAAAATACAGAGATAAAATTGATAAATTTGTAGATGGAGGTTTAAATTTTGATTTTCTCAACCAAGCATTTATTAATTTTAAAGATGAAATATAGGATAAAGCATAATTATAAATTTAAAATAACACAATAATTATGAAAGCAACAATTAAAAATGTACTTTTTGCCCTATTTGTGGCAGTAAGCATCTCTGCAATTGGGCAGAACAACCCATTTGAAAAATTTGGTTACACACCCGGAATACTTACACTAAGTAACGGCGAGTTTGAAGAATTTTTCGACAGCGACACTATTGTGCAAATAGGCTCGGCACTTTACAATACAAAATCAAAACATGTTATTGGTTTTATTGAAAAAGACACTATTTACAGCGAAACAACTCTCGAACCTGAAATTGTTAGTCGTTGGCTAAGCCCTGACCCTTTGGCTGCCAAATATCCTTATTGGTCACCATATAATTTTGCAGGAAATACACCTATTCAAGCAATAGATTTGGAAGGACTTGAAATATATTATGCGGCAGACGGTAGTTATATTGGTATTTATGGTGAAAGTACTGAAATAAGGGTAGTAAATGCAAATAATGTTGAATTAGTGAAAGATGCTATTTTGAATCATGCTGATTATGAACCAGAATATTTTGAAGGTTATGTTAATGCAGTTCTTAGTGAAAAATACAACGACGAAGTTCATACATTTAGTCCACCAGATAGGCTACTAATTATAAATAGAGATATAGAAACAGAAAATTCAACGACAAGCGAGTTTAAAATGATAAATACATGGAATCAAGAAACGGTTGTTAGTGGATTTATGTTAGAACCTGCTGGGCCTTCTACAACAGAAAGTGGACAAGACAAAAGAATCCCTGCTGGATATTATGACCTTGAAGAACATAGCGGTACAAATTATAAAGGTGTTCCTAAATTATCTAATTCAGAAGTATCTGCTGGTAGAGCAATACTAATTCATTATGGAAACTATCCTGATAACACTTCGGGTTGTCAACTACCAGGAAGTACAAGAACAACGGATTTTGTTGGCGGGAATAGTAAAGCAAAATCTACAGAGATAAATAATGCAATTAATTCTGCTGGGTATGAAAATACTAAAGAAATAATCAGGGAGGATAAATTAGATGATTAAGTATTATTTCTTTATTATAACAACTTATTTAATGGGTTTTGTATTATGTAATAATAATGTTTCACGATATGAATTTGTTTCACTTGATTGTGATTCGTTAAAATTAATCGTACTGGATAGTTTAGCTGATGAGATTATTAAAAATAGTAATTTAAAATCTGTAGAAAAAACTGAGATAGTGTTTTTTAATATATTTCCTGATTCATTTAAAGAATTCAAATGTTTATATGGATATGAGGGTGAATTTAATGGTTTAGTTGAAAATTTAGGAGATGGTATTGGTGCTCAGTATGCAGAAAAACATATTATTCAAGTTTTTTCTAACCTAAAAATTAATTCAAATACAGTACTTAATAAGTTGTTAAAGATTTCTATTGAAGCTCATTGGCAGCCAGATGCTGTGAATTATCTCATTCATTTTCTTAAAGAAAAATTAAAATCAACATCGGGAGGTTATGAAATAATGTTTAGTTTTTTAGCAAAACATGAAAAGAGTGAGATTAAGAATTTTTGGGAATTTTATTATGCTTATGAAGAGCCTGTAATAGCAGATACTTTAGTTTTAAAATATAAATTAAAATATGCTGAAATAGTAAAAATACATGATTTAGTTGTTTTGGAAAATAAAGATATTAAGCATTAATAATGATAAGAATTTTTATTTTAAACATACTGTTTTTCAGTTCGATAATTGCTTTTTCTCAAGATTGCTTAACAGGTGTTTATAGAGATTCTACTAATATTAAGTCGTATTCTTATGTTGAAATTAAAGATAATCATGAATTTATTTTTTCATATTTTGACTGTGGTTACCGAAAAACAATTAAGGGGGAATGGCTTATAACAGATAATAAGCTTTATGTTTTATTATATAAAGACGATTCACAATCTAAAATAAACGCAAATATTTTAATTAAAGAAATATGGGTTTGGAAATATAATTGTAAAAAGGGGCTTATATTTTCTAAAAATAAAAAAGGATTTATCTTCAAAAAAGTAAGCGAAAATATAATACAAAATACTATTGATGTTTCTCATAACAAATTTGTTTTTTCTAAGGAACAAGGCGTTTATAAAATTATGTATGGTGATTCTCTTTATATGAAAAAGCAAAAAAGAATAGAAAATGAATGGATATTAAAAGATTCTCTGCCTTTTGACGGAATTTGGGAAATATATAACGAATGGCAAGTCTTTGAGCAAAATAAAAATCGTAAATATTTAATAAATAGATACCAATATAAAAATCATGTAAAGTCAGGAATAGCAGAGAGATTTATTTATAATGTAAATATTGATTCTGTTATGAGCATTGACACTATAACATATAAGGATGGGTTATTAGATGGAAAATACAAAAGTTCTTTATCGCAAGGGCTTTATGTGAACGGAAAAGAGGATGGTATGTGGATAGATTATTATTTCAATGGAAAGATAAAAGCAGAAACCAATTATTCATCTGGTATGAAAAACGGACTACTTAAAGAATTTGACAGTAAAGGGAATGTTTTATCAATAAGTAAATATGAGAATGGAAAATTGATAAAAACGGAAATATATAAGAATAAATTAAAAAGAAATTAATAAAGGATAACTAACAAAATTCTTTAACAGCAGTCTTATCAATTTCCGTAATAAATTCGCTATATCCTTTCAGTCTTATAAATGCCTTAAATTGAGACAAATCAATGCTGTATGCCTTAATGGTTTTCGGACTTAGGTTTTTCTCGTATCGGCAATGAAATATAAAATCATTTGATGCACTTTCAATATTTTCCATCTTATTTGTTTTAATTTTAATTCTGTAAGATTAACTTTTTTATAATTGTGTAGAATTAAATTTATTATTTGCAGAAATTACTAATCGTAAATAGTAATAAATACATTAATTGCTAAATATATTTCGTAATATTATTTTTTATTTCTATTTTTACACAGGCTAAATCATAAAAATTGAGAAATGGAACAAGCAATAATACTTCAAAATAAGCACTGGAAAGGAGACAAATACACACAGATATTTGATAGACCAATATTGCAAAATCTGATTGAAAAACTTGTGCTGAAAGAAATTCAGGTATTATTAGGTATCCGCAGATCTGGCAAATCAAGCCTGTTTCGTTTATTAATAAATCATTTAATGTTAACAGAAAAGCCTAAAAGCATTTTGTTTATAAATTGCGAAGACCCTTTTTTTGCCGAAATTTGGGACGATGCTTCAAAACTGTACAATATTGTAGAATTAGCCGAAAAAATTACGGGAAATACTATCAATTATCTTTTTTTGGACGAAATACAGGTAATTAAAAATTGGGAAAAATACATCAAAAGCGTTTACGAAGCACAACGGTTTAAAAAGATTTTCATTACAGGTTCAAACTCAAATTTATTAGAAGGCGACTATATTAATATGCTTTCAGGCAGATACTTATCCGACACAGTTTATCCGCTATCATTTCCCGAACTTTTAGTTCAAAATCTATTATTCGACAAGCTGGATTTGTTGTCAGAAAACCCAAGCGTTTTAAGAATATTAGATAATGTTCTGACAAATGGTTCATTTCCGGAAGTCATAAAAATTAAAAACGATGAGTTAAAACGACA
>MENC01000026.1:6084-6502 GCA_001768155.1 Bacteroidetes bacterium GWA2_30_7 | reverse complement strand
GGTCTTTTACAAATGTTATTAGTTTTTCGGAAGTTCCTTTTTCTCTACCAAGTTGCAAATCCATTTCGTTACAAAGTTGTATAATTAAATCTATGTTTTTCCATTCGTTATTTCCGCCAATATTGTATGTTTCACCAACAATTCCTTTGTGAAAAATTAAATCAATTGCATTTGCATGGTCTTCAACAAAAAGCCAATCTCTGATGTTTTCACCTTTTCCATAAACAGGAACCGGTTTGTTGTTTTTAATATTATTTATTGCAAGCGGAATTAACTTTTCGGGAAATTGATTTGGACCGTAATTGTTTGAACAATTACTAATTACAACAGGCATTTTGTAAGTATGGTGATATGCTCTTACCAAATGGTCGGAACTGGCTTTTGAAGCAGAATAAGGGCTTCGCGGGTCGTAAGATGT
>MENC01000026.1:0-6016 GCA_001768155.1 Bacteroidetes bacterium GWA2_30_7 | reverse complement strand
GGTATTTATAAATGCCATCGGGTCGGAAATTGACCTATCGACATGCGATTCGGCTGCAAGGTGAATTATTCCCGAAAATTGATACTTTTCAAATAACGAGTCAATTGCTTTACTATCACAAATGTCTGCTTTTTCGAAAATATAGTTTGTTTTTTTATCTAAGTCTTTAAGATTTTCGAGATTTCCGGCATAGGTCAAGTTGTCTAAATTAACTATTTTATAATCAGGATATTTATTTACAAACAACCTTACAACATGTGAACCGATAAAGCCTGCACCACCAGTAATTAATATATTTTTCATCTGTTTTTTTTTACAATTTTAAGCATTTATTTTTAAAATCTAATTGTATTAATTCTTAAAACATAAATCATAATTAAAATCAGCTTAAAAATTAGTAGGTTCAATTTGTTTTCAGAAAAATCTGAATGAATATAATTAAAAAATTGCCAGTAGGGCATAAATGACAATAAAACACAAGGGACAATGAAGTTTTTTCCCGTAGGGAATATACATCGTTATAGCAGGGAGTTTAGTGTTTGGAATATTTGAATGTTTGTTAATGTCCTACGGACAAAATTTATTTATATATTGTATTTTATTGACATTGAAGCCCTACGGGCTAATAAATTTAAATTATGCTGAAATCAGTTTGAGCTTACAAAAATTATAATTCATCAGTAAATAGTTTGTTTTATAATTGTCAGAGTGAACCATACATGAATTTTCATTTTTCATTTAAAAAAATTCATGAAGTTATGAATTATAAATATCCTATTTTAAGTTTGATAAGAAATTATTTTTATTTGATTTTAAAATAATATTTTTAATTTTGATTAATTAAAACGACATTAAATATGAAAAAAATTATTTTTATTTTCATTTTTATATCTAATTGTGTATTCTCACAAACCGCAGATATAACAATAAAAATAGCTTCAGATAAGGCAGGAAAATATCACGAAAAAAATGGAAACCCGTTATACAAAAAAAGATATGTTGATGTTGGAGATTTTAAAAATAATCTTGCTTGGATAAAAGATGACGATGGTTATTTTTCTCATATAGATACTACCGGAACTCAGCTTTATAAAAAAAAATACGTTTATGTAACAGATTTTGATGGAGAGTTTGCAGTAGCTCAAGATGTAAACGACAAAAGATTTCATATAAGAAAAAATGGAGTTCCGCTTTACGGAAAAAAATTCTTTAATGTAAGACCATTTTCAGAAAATTTAGCTGCCGTTCAGAACGATAATGGAGATTGGTTTTTTATTGATACTCTAGGTGTTATGCCATTTAGCCGAAAATTTGTAGCTGTTGGAAATTTTCATCAGGGATATGCATGGGTAGCTGATGATGATGACGGAAAATTTTACCATGTAAGCAAAACAGGAATTGAATTGTATAAAAATCATTACGATGGAGTTACCGATTTTCAGGATAGTATAGCTTATGCAAAAGATGGACAAACTGTAATTATGTTATTTTTAAATCAAACTCAAAAAGTAGAAAGATTTTTTAATCTCAATCAGTTTGATAATCAATAAGCGATGTTAAATGGTTAAAATGTTTATCATAGATTTTTCACAGAATTAATTACACGTAAATATACACGAAAATTCACTGCGTATCACATTGCATATTTGCAACATACGTATTTTGACATTGTTTTTGTACATATTTAATACGCATTAATATCAGAACTTGTTTCAGCATCAATAAAAATTAATAATCCTGTTAATGTTGAAATCAAAAACTCTCGTTATGAAATATGTTTTTTATTGAATTGCTAAATTGTTGCAAATCCAAAATCATCACACAATCTTCTTATTAATAGCCAGCCTTACAGCGTCCACCTTATTGTGAACCTGCAACTTGACATAAATGTTTTCGATATGTTTTCTTACAGTTTTAGGGCTTACAAAAATCTTATCGGCAATTTGCATATATGTTTCTCCTTTTGCAATAAATTCGAGAATTTCAATTTCACGTTTTGTTAGATTAAATTCGTTGCTTTTTTGTTCCGAATTGGTATTTTTTCCACGTATCAGTTGAAGCGATTTTGTTGCAATAACAGGTGTCATTGGCGAGCCACCTTCCATAGCTTCTTCAAATGCAGCAAGTATTTTTCCGGGATTTTCATCTTTCAGCAAATAACCCGTAGCACCTGCTAAAATTGAATTGAAAAGATTATCACCATCATCAAAAATTGTGAGCATAATGATTTTTATATCAGGAAATTGATGCTTAATTCGTTTAGTTGCTTCAATTCCATTCATAACCGGCATATTTATATCCATTAAAATTATATCGGGAATATTTGAAAAAAGCATTTGCAAAGCTTCCTGTCCGTTAGAAGCAACAAATAATACCTCGACATTTTCAAATGACGAAAGATTCTCTTTTAGCGAGCGTGCCAGATTTGGATTATCTTCAACTAATCCTATTTTTATTTTCATCCGTTTATAATTTTATTAGACGCTGATTTACCCTGTTAGATAATCTCTTCTTTTTTTTATTCGTTCTTTTAAATAAGCTATCAAACAGGGTGAACACTGATATTTATGATTTCTTTTGCCACAAATTACACTAATTTACACAGATTTTTTTCACAGATTTTTTTCAAAAAAACAATCTTTGATTGTTTTAAATTTCCCGATTATATTTAGGGAATTTACAGGATAACAATGTAACTTTCTCTTTTTATAATAATTATCTTAAAAAATCTGCGTCAAAATTTTCATGTTGCAAATATAATTATCTGATTTCAATATTTCTATAAGGCATTTGTCGTAATCAGAATACATTAAACCGGAAACGAAAAACTGATTATATCTTCAGCAGAGTCTCCTGAAAGGGACTCTGTGTTAATCAATTACGCAGAGTTCTGTAAACAGAGACTCTGCTGGGGCTTCAATCCCTAAACCGGAAACGAAAAACTGATTTTTGTTCCTTTATTTCCCGAATCTATTGTAATCTGGCCGTGAATATCTTTTACACGACCATACATATTTTTCAAACCATAACCATTATTTTTTGAAATTTCACTTATCCCCTTCCCATTGTCTTTTACTTCAATATAAATAAAATTTTCTTCTTTTTCACTTATCGTAACTGTTAGATTTTTTGCTTCGGAATGTTTTACAGAATTGTTTATGCTTTCTTGTATAATACGGTAAATGTTTATTGCATTCGAGGGTTTTAAATAAATGTTCGTTGCACACAAAAATTCAATATCAAAATTCATATTACTTGCAGAAGCCATCCGGCTCGAATATTCACAAATTTTGTCTTTTAATTCGGTCAGCGAAATATTTTCCTTGTTTAAAGCCCATATTGATTCCCGCAATTCCTGCATTGTACTGCGGGAGAAATCGGAAAGAGACGAAATTTTATCTTGTGAAACATTTTTTTCTCCTTTTTCCATTTTATACGAAATATTATCAAGGGTAGTAATTATGTATGTAAGATGCGAACCAACATTGTCGTGCAAATCGCGTGAAATACGTTCACGTTCGAGATAAATTTTTTGTTGCATTTCGATTTTTTGCAGACGATTTTTAAGTTTTCGCTGTGAATAATAACGCACAAGTATAATTACGATAAAAATGATTGCTGAAATTTCAAAAACCATAAACCATGTTTTTAACCAAAAAGGCGGAATTACATTCATATTAACTGAAAGTTCGGTTTTTTGCCATTCTTCATTTCCTTTTCGAACTCTAACTTTAAAATTATATTTTCCAAAAGGGAGATTTGTGTATGTAGCTATACTGTTTGACGAAGTTGCTTCATGCCATTCGTTATCAAACCCTTCAAGCTGAAACGAATAATGGATATTTTCTCTGTTTCTGAAATCTGGGGAAGTAAATTGAAAAGTTACAGTTTTGTCGTTATAATATAAATCTATATTTTTTTCTGAACAATATCTCTGTAGTATATAATTTATTTTGAGCGAGGAAAGAATTATGGGAATATCTGAAATATCACTTTTAATTTTAGCAGGATTAAATACAACTAATCCTTCGGGAGTTCCAAAAAACAATTCACCATCGTTATTAATTATTCCCGAATTTTGTGAAAATTCATTTGCAATTAAACCTTCATTTTTTGTATAATTAGTAAACATCTTCTTTTCAATGTTATAACACGAAAGTCCTGAATTTGTGCTTATCCAAAGATTATGATTCTGGTCTTCAATTATTTTGTGAGTAATATCATTCAAAAGTCCATCTTTTGTTGTTAACGACCTAAACGTTTCTGTTTCAGAATCAAAAATATTAATTCCTCCTCCAAGTGTAGTTATCCATAACTGTCCTTTGCTATCTTCACAAAATGAAGTTACAATATTGTAACTCAAACTTTTAGAATTATTTACTTCGCTTTTATAAATTGCAATATGCTCACCACTATTTGTAAGATGAAAAATACCCAAAGTAGAAGCAACCCAAATTGTTTTTTTGCTATCTTCAAAAATACTGATGATATAACCTGACGGAAATCCATTTTTTACAGAAGATTCTGACAGAAAGGATTTTATTTGGTCTGTAAAAGGGTCGTAACAATAAAATCCGACCATTGTCGAAATCCATATTTTACCGTCTGATGAACAAAGCAGGTGAAAAATAACGTCAGTTTTCAAAACAGAGTTTTTTGTATTTAGTTGAGTCCATTTTTTTAAAACAGGATTATAAATCGAAATTCCTTTGTCGTTTGAGCCAAACCAAAAATTATTTTGTTTATCTTTTGTAATACAGGTTATAAAATTGCTACATATAGTATTAGATGAATTATTATTTTCATAGAATTTTTCGCTCAAAATAAGCCGGTTATTTTTTGAAAAGACTTTGGTTATTTTATTGTTCTCAAAGACAAGGTGATTCAGCCCGCTATTTGTAGCTATCCATAATTCATTTTTATCCTGATAAATTCCATAAACCGAATTTGCCGAAAGCGAAATATCTGAATAGTGGTTAAAAAAACTAAAACAATTTTCGTCAGGGTCATAAACATTTACACCGCCTTCAGATGTTCCAATCCAAATTAATCCGCCAATATCTTCATAAATTGATTGAATATTATTACTCGAAAGCGAATTAATGTTTTCTGAATTATGTACAACTACAGTTGGAACATTATTTACATTGCAGTTATCAAAAACGTACAAACCATTGTTTGAACCTATCCATATATTATGTTTACTATCTTCAAAAAAACAATTAAATGCTTTCTGTGAAAGAATTGCTTTTACAGGTTTCAGATTATTTTGCTTATCTAATAAAAAAACCGTATCGGATATTAATGCTATAATTTTTTCGTCTGATGTTTCAAGAATCGCCTTTAAATTTTTGAGATGTGAATTTTCCGCCTTCCATAACAGCTTGTTATTTTTATAGTTATACGAATATATTTTTTGTCTTGAAGAATCTAAAACACAATATGAGTTTGTTGAAAGTTTGAATAAAGTAACATTGTTTTTAATTACCGATGGTTTTAACTTTGGAAATTGTCCGTTATTATGTGAAATTTCGGCAAATTGACAATAAGAATTGGCAAAAAAGATATTCGCATTTTCATCATTAAATGCAAAAAAAACATTGTTATGAAAATTTGTTTTTTCGTTTTCATTTATAATTATTTTGGTAAATTTTTCTGTTTTTCTGTCGAAAAAATTAAAGCCGTTTCTTGTTCCAATCCATAAATTACTATACTTATCTTCAAGTATGCATAAAATAAAATTATCGGAAATAGTTGTCGAATCATTTTTGTTGTAACGATAAATTTTAACCGAACTGCCGTCATATTTATTTAAACCATCTTGTGTGCCAAACCAATAGTTGCCTTCACTATCTTTAAGTGTGCAATTAACAGTATTTTGCGACAAACCGTCTTTTATCGAAAAAAGTTCGAACCTGAATTGGCTCTGGCAAAAACACGATACTGGGATTAAAAAAAATATGATAATTCTTAAAATCATATACAAATATGCAAATATTAAATGTAAGCTCTAATT
>MENC01000025.1:16640-22841 GCA_001768155.1 Bacteroidetes bacterium GWA2_30_7 | reverse complement strand
ATAAAACAGGCTTTTTCTTTTATGGTTTTTAGTCGAGAAAAATTTAAACCCAACTTTCAGGTTTTTTAATTACGTATCCATCACGTAGTTTGACTTCATCTGGAAATTGACTTTCTTTAAAATACTGCTTGTAATTTGATAAATATACAATATTGTTTGCTAAGTTTTTTAGATGTAACGATTGTCGTTTTGGTGGAAAAAAAACATTTATATTATGTTTTGGGCTTACTCTTTTGATAAATTCAATTGGTGGGGTTAAATCGCTATCACCAGAAACTAAAATTGAAATATCGCAATCGTTATTAATAACGTCGCCAATAAGATGTGTTGCAATATTTACATCTGTTTTCTTTTCTTCTGGAACTTCAAAAGTTTCGTGACATTTCGGACAATAAATTCTTTTGTTTAAATATGAGCCGTAAATTAATTCAAACTTTTCATTTTCACTATTTACTTGAAATAGCTTATCTTGTCTTTTCGCTTTGCTTGGATTATCTGGTTTTGCAGTAAAATATTTAACTTTTACAAGTGTTTGATTATCACCTAAAAATTTTTCAAAAAAATTGATATAGTTCAGCCAAAAATATTTTTCCCAATGGTTTTCTTTTAAGCCATAATATAGATTAAAGCCATCTATGTATATTATTACTCTATATTTATTCATAAAAAAAGTAAAGCCCCAGAGGGGCTTGGCTCTAATCTCCCGATTAGAGGTTGTAATAGGACTTTGCCTAATGCAAATATAATGTCTTTAATTTCAAAAATGCAAGATTTTTTCTGTTTTTTTGATTAAGATAAAGAATTCTGTAAAAAAGATAGTCGGTTGAAGCAAAATTTGAAAAAGAAAACAAAGATTCCGCCGAAGTTTTTATTAAAATGGCACAAGCCGAAAACAAAGCAAAAGGCAACTACGTACACAACAGCGAATTAAAAGACTTGGGTTTGTTTAAGGATTTTACGGCTGAGGAGAAGGTATAACGGTTGAGTTTATGCCACAAATTTATGACCTAGTCGGAGTCAAACTTAATTTGAATAAGATAAACTAAATTATAACTTTGTTTTAGTTTAATTAAATTTAAATATTCATTAAATTGAAAAGCTCGTTCATAAACATAACAGTGTTATTATTAGCACTTTTGCTCAATTTAACTTCTGCCGCTCAACCACTTAGGCAATACATTCAAAACTTCACACAAAAAGATTATGGCGACTCTTGTCATGCTCAAAATTGGTCTGTGGTTCAAGACGAAAGAGGAATTATGTATTTTGGAAATAATAATCGTGTACTGGAATACGATGGCGAAACATGGAATTCGATAAGAATTACTGCAAACAGCAGTTTTATTACCTCATTAGCAATAAATAACAATCAAATTTATGTTGGAGCAAATGGCGAATTTGGCTTTTTATCGCACGACATAAAAGGAAAATTAATTTACAATTCATTATCTGTAAATCTTGAAGAAGAATACAAATTTTTCGGAAATATCTGGAAAACATTTCCATATAAAGACGGAGCTGTGTTTTTCTCACAAGAAGCTCTTTTCATTTATAAAAATAATAAACTTGAAGTTATAGCACCGTCGGCGTTCGACCCCGATTCGTCGTTTCATTTAGCATTTCAGGTTAATAATGAAATTTATGTCCGTCAGCGTGGACTTGGTTTATTAAAACTTAAAGACAATGCTTTGGAACTAATTCCAAATTCTGAAATCTTTAAAGATTTAGGCATTTTTGGAATGGTTGATGGAAATAACAAAAATGAAATTTTCATTGTTACACAAGAAGATGGCTTCTATATTTACAACACAGCAACATCGCAAATTGATAAGCTGGAATCGGCAAGCGAAAATGAACTAAAGCTTGCAAAAGTATTCGGGGCAATTAAATTAAACGATGGAAATATTGCACTTAATACTGCACTTGCAGGAGTAATAATTGTTAATTTTAAAGGCGATATTATTTATAAAATTAATAGCTCAACTGGATTAAAAGACAACGATATAAAGCAAGTTTTTGAATCACTGGACAATAATTTATGGTTATCGTCGAACTCATGTATTTCAAAGATAAATTATTCTTCAAAAATTTCAATTTTCAATAGCAATTCAGGAATTATTGGACGTATAAATTCAATCGAACTTTATAACGATTTGTTATTTGTCGGAACTTCCAGCGGACTTTTTATCGAAAACAAATCTGACAATAATTCGGGCAAGTATTTTAAACCAATCAATGAATTATCTAAAAATATTTCTTCGATTAAAAAATTTAAAAACGAATTAATAATTTCCTCTCCCGATGGTCTTTACTCTTATAATGGCAATAATATCAAACAAATCGACAAGCAAAATTCTCAAAGTATTTGTCTGAACGAAAAGTTAAATCAATTGTATGTTGCCGGAACAGATGGTTTTTCTGTTTTTCAAAAAAATAATGATTGGATGCTTAAAACAAAAGTCAAAGATTTATCATTAAACTCAACTACAATTGCAATAAATCAAAAAAATCTGGCTGAAACGGAACTTTGGATTGGAACTTTTAACGATGGAATTTATAGAATTCTCGTTAAACCAGATTTTTCAGTTATTTACGACAAATTTTTTGGCAACCAAGTTGGCTTAGATAATGGCTGGGTAATGCCTTTTACAAACAACGGAAATGTAATTTTTGCAACTCTCAGCGGACTTTTAAATTATAACGACGATGATAGTTTAAAAACTAATCGTGGATTTTTTGAAGGCTCCAATTTATTTAATCTGAACAATTCAACCATTACAATATTAGACGAATACCAGAACAATTATTTATGTTGCATTGATGGGAAAGTTTGCTTAATCGACAAATCAAATAATCTGAAGAATTTTGCAGATTTTGAATCAGTCAATCTTGGCAATATCAATGCTTTGTATAAGATTTCAGACAACAAAATTGCAATTGGTGGCGACGAAGGCTTAAATATAATCAGGCTTGATTGGAAAACAGACACGAATATCTCGCCCATTGTCAATATCCGTAAAATAGTAACTAACAATGACTCAATTATTTTTGATGATTTTTCGGCGATTAAAAACAATGAAGTATTGCTAAAATTAAGTTTTGAAAATAATTCAATCCGCATCAATTTTTCGACAATTTATAAAGACAACGACCTAACAACCAGATATTTTTACAAACTCAACGCTTATGATGATGATTGGCTCGAATTGAAAAATCAGTCATTTGTCGATTACAAAAAACTTTCAGAAGGAAATTATGAATTTAATTTGAAATGTACCGACACACATCGAAACGAAAGCAATGTTAAAACTTTAAAATTTCAAATCCTTCCACCTTGGTATAGAACCATTTATGCCTACATTATTTATTTAGTATTATTAATATTTTTAATAATTATTTCAGCCAGACTTTACAGTCGTCAACTAAAATTAAAAAACATACGATTAGAAAAAATTGTACAAGAACGAACTGCCGAAATTCAACTCCAAAATATAGAAATTTCTCATCAAAGAGACGAACTCTCTGAACAAAAACGAGAAATAACAGATAGTATCCAATATGCAAAAAGAATACAGCAGGCAATGCTCCCCTCTTTAAGTCCCAAGCTTCAAGACTCAAGTTCCAAGCTCCAAGACCTAGAAAGAGAGAATGTGAGACAAGGAGAAAGTGAGAACCTGCACACCGTCACGCTTTCACACGGTCACACTTTCGACCTTTTCGTTCTTTTCCGCCCTAAAGACATAGTAAGCGGCGATTTTTACTGGACAACACTAATATCAACAATGGGTCATGACCCATTGTTAGTAGTTGCAGTTGCCGATTGTACCGGACATGGCGTTCCGGGGGCATTTATGAGTATGTTGGGAATTAGTTTTTTAAACGAAATCGTTAGAAAAAAAGAAATAACACAAGCCTCTCGTATTCTTGACCAGTTAAGAATTTCGATAATAGATGCACTAAGGCAAACAGGGGAGTCGGGAACACAAAAAGATGGAATGGACATGAGCCTTGTTGTAATAAAGAACCAAGATTCAAATTCCAAGTTCCAAGATTCAGGTTCAGAACTTTCCAAAAGTTCTAAACTTTTGGAAAGTTACAAAGCACAATGGGCGGGTGCAAATAATCCGCTATGGCTCGTTCGCAGTAGCAAAGAGATGCCACCTTTTGAAAAGGTGGCATCTCTGGGCAAGGGACCCTCTGCCAAAAACCTGACAGGTTTTCAAAACCTGTCAGGTTTGGAGGAAATAAAACCCGACAAAATGCCCGTAGCCATATACGAGAAAATGAACGATTTCACTAATAATGACATTCAACTCTTTAAAGGCGATTACTTGTATATGATGACCGATGGCTATGAAGACCAATTTGGCGGACCAAAAGGCAAAAAATTTCTTTCAAAAAATTTGAAACAATTGCTGATTGACAATTGCCAATTGCCAATGGAAGAACAAAAAAATGTTTTGGAAAAAACCCTGAATGAATGGATTGGAAGTGGGGAGCAGATTGATGATATTACTGTTTTAGGTATAAAAATTTGAAAGTATTATAAATTCTAATTAAGCTTTAACTAACTTTTTTTAAACATTATGTATCCAAAAATAAATATTTCACTAATTCTTACCATATTAATAATGCATAATTTATATGGTCAGAATAAACATTATTTAGATTCTTTATTTAAAGTTGTTTCCAAAACAAATGACATAAAAACCCAAGCAGACTGTTATAATCTTATAGCCAAAGAATATATATCGAATGCCGCATTCGATAGCATAAATTTTTATGCCAATAAAGCATTAAATCTGTCTCAAAAAATTAATTATAACATTGGCATTGGTACAAGTTATTCTAATTTAGCAGCAATTGAATATGATAAAGGAAATAATAATAAAGCCGTTGAATTATATAATAATGGGTTAAAACACTATAAATTAGCCAATTCTGACTTAATGATTGCAAGAGCATATACTTCAATTGGTAATATATATATAAATACCGGTAATTATAAAAAAGCCCTCGAAACTTATTTAAATTCAGTTAAAATAATTGAAAAAAATTTAGAAAAAGACTCAACTTCAATAAACCTTCTTCAAACTAAAGCCAATAACTTAAATAACATCGGAAATGTTTATTATTACTTAAATAATCTTGATGAAGTATTAAACTATTATTTTAAAGCAAAATCAATTTATGAAAAAATTAACGACAAATTAGACTTAGCAAGTTCTTACAATAATATAGGTTTAATTTATAGAGTAAAAGGCGAAACTGACAAATCAATTAGTTATAGATTAAAAGCAATTGATACTTTTAAGGAAATTAACAATATTGAAGGATTAGCATATTCTAATTTGGGAATTGGAAATTTATATCGTGAAAAAAAACAATTTAAAAAATCTTTCGATTTCTATAACGAAGCTTTAAAGTATTACGAACAAATGGATTCAAAAAAAGGAATTATTATGATTTATATTAATTTTTGTGAAATTTTTGTTCAAAACAATGAATTTGAAAAATCATTATCATACTTGGATAAAGCTCTCCAACTATCATTTCAAATAAATAATCAAGACCTAAGAAAAGAAATTTATAATACTTATTCTGATGTGTATAAAAGCATGAAAAATTACAAGCTCTCGTTAGAATATCAATCATTATTTATTAATCTAAAAGATAGCATATTCACAACAGAAAATCAAAAAATTATTACCGAAATGCAAACCAAATATGATACAGAAAAAAAAGATACTGAAATTAAAGTCAAAAACCTTGAACTTGAAAAAAATGCTGAAGAAATTCAAAAACAACGAATCCTTACATTTTCTTTTTTATTTGGGTTTTTAATAATTTTAATATTTTCCTTTTTGCTTTACCGACTCTTTTTACAAAAGAAAAAAGCAAATATTTTATTAGCACAAAAAAACATAGAAGTTGAACAAAAAAACGAAGAAATAACAGCACAACGAGATGAAATTGAAGCACAACGAAATGAAGTTTCAAAACATCGAGATTTGGTAATACATCAAAAAGAAGAGATAGAATCAAGTATAACTTATGCAAAACGAATTCAAAACGCTGTATTGCCTCAAAATGATTCTCTTAATATGTTTTTAGGCGATTATTTCATTTTATTTCGACCAAAAGATATTGTTTCAGGCGATTTTTATTGGGCAACAATTATTAAAAACTTTCAAATTTTTA
>MENC01000025.1:12570-16630 GCA_001768155.1 Bacteroidetes bacterium GWA2_30_7 | reverse complement strand
ATAGTAAGAAAAAAGGAAGTTACAAAAGCTAGTGATGTGCTTAACCATCTTCGAAAATCAATTATTGATTCGCTTTCACAAACCGGTGAAACTGGAACTCAAAAAGACGGTATGGATATGTCTTTTGCTGTAATTAATATTGAAACAAACCAGTTACAATGGGCAGGAGCAAACAATCCGCTTTGGATTGTAAAAATGGAAAGTGCGAAAGCAAGACAAGGTGAAAGCGGTGCATTGAGTAAGTCGAAATGCGAGACTGAGAATCCGCTCACTTTCTCATCTTCTCAATCTCCCACTTTCCCACAAGAAAAAGAGATGCCACCTTTTCAAAAGGTGGCATCTCTGGTAGAAATAAAACCCGACAAAATGCCCATAGCCATATACGAACGAATGGACGGCTTCACAAACCATGAACAACAATTAAATTCAGGCGACATACTATATTTAATGTCTGATGGTTACGAAGACCAATTTGGTGGACCAAAAGGCAAAAAATTTCTTTCTAAAAATCTAAAGCAATTATTAATGATTAATGCTGAACTATCAATGGAAGAGCAAAAAAAAGTACTTGAAAAAACACTTATTGAGTGGATTGGTGAGGGTGAGCAGATTGATGATATTACAATACTTGGATTAAAAATATAAGTAATAATATGAATATAATATTAAAATTTATTAAAGTAAAATTGAATAAAATATCACAATTCGGTTTGCTTGAATCAATGCAAATTAGTGAACAAAAAAAAGTGATATTAACAAATCAAATTAGTATATTGTTATTTCTATTTCTATTTTCACTTTCTTTAATTTTTATATTATTAGGCTTAGATTCAAACTTTTTTAGAAGTTTAACCATACTTTCGGTTCTAACAGTTCCCTATTTAAATAAAAAAGGGTTTTACAGATTTACTTCGTTCTTTATGTCTGTAATTTTTCCAATAAATGTTTTAATTTTTTCATCGTATATAAAGCTAAACTATAATCAATCAATTGATATAATATATTATTTTGTGCCACGGTTTTTAATACTTGGAGGACTTACAATTCCCTTGATATTAATTGATTGGAAACATAAATTATTACTAATTATTGCTGTAATAATAAATTTCAGTTGTCTTTTATCTTACGACCTTGTCAGCAATTTATTTGGAGTTGGAGTTGAGGAAGTAAAAATAACTTTTGATAAATACTATCTAGTCAATGTTTTTATTGTTTTACCATATTTGTTTGTTTTATTTGGATTTATTTTTCTTCTGAATATTAATTCAAAATACGAAAAAAAGATTTTAGAATTACTTGATGAACTCAAAATAAAAAACATAACACTCGAAACACAAAATGAGGAAATTTTAACCCAAAGAGACGAAATCGAAGCACAACGAGATTTAGTAACAATTCAAAAAGAACACATCGAAGAAATTCATAAAGAAGTAACAGATAGTATAAACTATGCTAAAAGAATTCAGCAGGCTTTATTACCTGATTTAGAATTTTTGAATTTAGAATTAATGAATTTAGAAGAAAATCCTGAAAATTCTAAACTCTTCATTCTCTTTCGACCCAAAGATGTTGTCAGCGGTGATTTTTACTGGACAGCAAAAGTAAATAATAACCTTATTGTTGCCGTTGCAGACTGCACCGGACATGGCGTTCCTGGTGCATTTATGAGTATGCTCGGTATAAGTTTTTTAAACGACATTGTAAGAAAAAAAGAGATTACTGAAGCCGACCAAATATTAAACGATTTAAGAACAGAAATTATTAATGCACTAAAACAACATGGTGAAGTAAACGAACAAAAAGACGGAATGGATATTTCTTTATTAGTAATAAGTAATGAGTATTCAGTTTTTAGTAATCAGAAGATTGACGAATTTAACTTAACACATACTACTAACAACTTACCACTTCTTTATAAAGCCCAATGGTCTGGAGCAAATAATCCACTTTGGATAGTAAAAAGGGATAAGGAATCAGTTATAAGTTATAAGGAAGAAAAAGACTTATCACTTATAGAACTCAAACCCGACAAAATGCCCATAGCAATTTACGAACGATTGGACAATTTCACCAACCATGAAATTCAATTAAATTCCGGAGATATTTTATATTTAATGTCCGATGGCTACGAAGACCAATTCGGCGGCGAAAAAGGCAAAAAGTTTTTATCAAAAAACCTAAAACAATTACTGATTGCAAATTGCCAATTGTCAATGGAAGAGCAAAAACAAGTTTTGGAAAAAACTCTGAATGATTGGATTGGAGACGGAGAACAAATTGACGATATTACCATTCTTGGAATTAAATTGTAATAAAAAAATGAAAATTTTAAAGCCTGTAATAACAATTTTAATAATATTTATTATTAATCAAATATTTGCTCAAAAAAGTAACATAAACACATTAATTAAAACATTACAAATTGCAGAAAACGACTCAATTAAAGTAAAAACAATGCTTCAAATAGGAGAATATTACGAAGGAATAAAGCCCGATTCAGTAATATTTTTTTATAAAAAAGCTTGTAATTTGGCACAAGCTAATATAAAAAACAACTCAAAAAATATTAAGAACTATCAATTACTCTTAGCTAAAGGCTTTTACTTAATTGCAATTGAGTATGCTAATGAAGATAAATTTCCAATATCTATAGAATATTATCAAAAAGCCCTTGAAATTTATGAAAAGATAGAAAATAAAGAAGAAATTTCTGAATGTCTTGTTGGGTTGGCTATAGTAAATACTAAGCTGGGAAAACTTGATAAAGCTATAGAATTTTATAATGAAGTCATTATTATAAAAACTGAAATTGCCGACAGTATAGGTATTGCAAGATGTTATTACGGAATCGGAAATATTTATTACGAACTTAGTAAATATGATTTAGCGCTTGAATATTACAACAAAACTCTAAATTTAGCCGAAAAAACAGGAAACATTATGGGCATTTCCTTTTGCCTTAATAATATTGGAAATATTCATTATGTTACCGAAAAATACTCATCAGCACTTGAATATTATTTGAAATCTTTAAAAATTAAAATGCAAATTGATGATAAAAAAGGAATTGCTACTACAAATATTTGTATTGGAATGGTTTATACAAAATTAGAAGAGCCAGATAAAGCAATAATTTATCATCAAAAAGCATTGGAAACAGGAAAAGAAATTAAAGGATTAAGTATTGTTGGCGATGCTTATAAAGGTTTGTCTGATGCTTACGAATCGTTAAAAAATCCTACACAAGCACTTGAATATTATAAACTTTATAAAATTACTGACGATTCTATTTACAATTCTGAAAGCAGTAAACAGATAAACGAAATGCAAACCAAATATGAAACAGAGAAAAAACAACAACAAATTGAAATTCAAAACATCCAATTAGAAAAAAAAGATGCAGAAAATAAAAAACAACGCACAATAATGTTTTCTTTTATATTAGGTTTCATTATAATTCTAATATTTTCAATTCTTTTATACAGATTATTTCTTCAAAAAAAACATGCAAATAAATTGTTAGCCCAACAAAATATAGAAATATCTCAACAAAAAGAAGAAATTCAATCTCAACGCGATGAAATTGAAACACAGCGAGATGTAGTTATAAAACAAAAAGAACATATCGAAAAAATTCATCTCGATGTTACCGATAGTATTAATTATGCAAAACGTATTCAAAACGCCGTTTTACCAGACAAAGAAATTTTACAAATGATTGTTGGTGAACATTTCCTGCTTTTCAAACCTAAAGATATTGTTTCGGGCGATTTTTATTGGGCTACTATAATTAAAAACTGGCAGATTCTTGTAGTTGCCGATTGCACCGGACACGGCGTTCCGGGAGCTTTTATGAGTATGCTGGGAGTAAGTTTTATTAATGAAATAGTTAGAAAAGAAGAAGTAACACAAGCAAGTCAGGTTCTTAATCTTTTACGATTAAGAATTATAAATTCAATGAAACAAAAGGGAATTTTAGGCGAACAAAAAGACGGAATGGACATTGCCTTATGCGCAATAAATCTCGAAAATCAAATGCTTCAATTTGCAGGTGCTAATA
>MENC01000025.1:2673-12557 GCA_001768155.1 Bacteroidetes bacterium GWA2_30_7 | reverse complement strand
TTACGAACGAATGGATTCTTTTACAAATCACGAATTACAATTATATTCAGGCGATACAATTTACTTAATGACCGATGGTTACGAAGACCAATTCGGAGGTCCAAAATTCAAAAAATTCCTATCCAAAAACCTTAAACAATTGCTTATTGCAAATTGCCAATTATCAATGGAAGAACAAAAAAATGTACTTGAAAAAACTCTGAATGAATGGATTGGCGAGGGTGAACAAATTGATGATATAACAATAATGAGTATAAGAATATAATTATATTTGAAAAACTAATAATTTGAAACGACGGACTTTAATATTATTAATTCTACTCTCTTTTTGTTTGTCTATTAATATTTTAGCACAAGATATCGCAAAAATTGATTCCCTCTGGGGTGTATATAAAAAAGTCAATCAAGATACAACAAAAATAAAACTGCTGAATGAAGAAATAGGTTATCTATATGAATCAATAAATTCAGATTCAGCAATAACTTGTTATAAAAAGGCTATTGAGATAGTTGAAAACAACTTAAATATAAAAACCCCTAATTTAAGCAACTTAAAGGATGTTAATTTTAAAAAACTCATTCAATATAAAGCTAACTCACTGAGGTATATCGGAAATATGTACTCTCATAAAGCAGATTATTCCTTAGCTATAGAAAATTATTTGGAATCTAATAAAATGTTAGAAGAATTACTGAAAATTAATTCTGAAATAATAAGTGGAAAAAAAGGGATAGCTTCTAGTTATAATAATATTGGACTTGTTTATTCATATATGGGAAATTATGACCAAGCAATAGAATATTATTTAAAATCGTTGAAAATTTCCGAAGAATTGAGCAATTCACCTGATAAATCAATATCAATGTCTAGTTTGTACAGCATGTCATCATGTTATAACAATATTAGTATTTTGTACATTAGCCAAGTGAGTTACGACAAAGCACTTGATTATAATTTTAAATCGTTAAAAATCAACGAACAATTAGATAACAAAAAAGGAATATCAGAGTGTTTAAATAATATTGGAATGATTTATTATTTACAAACTAATTCATTATTAGATAAAAAAAGTAAAAATGTGAACTTTGAAAAGGCATTAAATTGCTTTTTTAAAGCATTAAAAATTAAAGAAGAATTAGATGATAAAGTTGGATTAGCTGTATGTAATGGAAATATTGGTGTTATCTATAAGGAACAAGGAAATTATGAAAAATCGCTTAAATATAATTTAAAAAATATAATATTGGATGAAGAATTAGGTGATAAATACGGACTTGCCGCATGTTATGTTAATATTGGAATGTTATATATAGTTTTAAACGACTCTACAGATTTAAGTGAAAATCAAAAATTGAATAATTTCAATAAAGCAATTGAATATGAGACAAAAGCAATTGAATTAGCACGTGAAATTAAATCAAAACCAAGAGAAAATGAAGCAGCAAATTCATTAATGTATGCATATAAAAAAATAGGTAATTATAAAAAATCAGTTGAATTTGCAGAAATATTTATTGCCACCAAAGACAGTATGTTCTCTGAAGAAAAAACCAAATCGTTAGCAGAAATGGGAGCAAAATATGAAACCGAAAAACGTGAGTTAACAATTCAAAAACTTGAAAAAGAAAAAGAACTTCAAAACGAAACAATTGCCAGAAAAAATGCAGAAAGCAAAAAACAAAGAATCCTGATTTTTTCGTTTCTGATTGGATTTTTAATTATTCTTGTTTTTTCTGTTTTCCTTTATCGTTTATTCTTACAAAAAAAGAAAGCAAATCTAATTATTGCAAATAAAAACCAATCACTTGAAATTGCCTTTGCCGAAATAAGTCAACAAAAAGAAGAAATAACCAGCCAGCGAGATGAAATAGAAGCCCAGCGTGATAAAGTAAGCGAACAAAACCACGTACTTTTTGAACAGAAAAAGGAAATTACAGATTCTATTAATTATGCTAAACGAATTCAAACTGCGGTACTTCCCGATTTAAGTCCCAAGTCTCAAAACTCAAATTCCAAGTCCCAAGCCCCAAGTTCAAAGTCCCAAGACCCCGAATCCGTCATTGCGAGGAACGAAGCAATCCCTCCCCTGCAATCCGATTGCTTCGTGCCTCGCAATGACGCACAATTTGAAACTTTTATCCTCTTCCGTCCCAAAGACATTGTCTCTGGCGATTTCTACTGGTTCTCGAAAGTAAACGACTACCAAATTTATGCAGTATCCGATTGCACAGGGCACGGAGTTCCTGGTGCATTTATGAGTATGCTTGGAGTATCTTTCCTTAACGAAATTGTCCGAAAAAAAGAAGTTACAAAAGCTAGTGAAGTATTAGACAATTTAAGAAATTCAATTATTGAAGCTCTTAGCCAAACAGGCGAAGCTGGAACTCAAAAAGACGGCATGGATATGAGCCTTATTGCAATAAATATCACACAAACATCCGATGGTTTAAAAACATCGGATGTTTATAAAGCTCAATGGGCTGGAGCAAATAATCCACTTTGGCTCATTCGCAGTAGCAAAGAGATGCCGCCTTTTGAAAAGGTAGCATCTCTGGAGGAAATGAAACCCGACAAAATGCCCATTGCCATTTACGAACGAATGGATTCTTTTACAAATCACGAATTACAATTATATTCAGGCGATACAATTTACTTAATGAGCGACGGTTACGAAGACCAGTTTGGCGGACTAAAAGGCAAAAAATTCCTCTCAAAAAACCTGAAACAATTGCTTCTTTCTAATTGCCAAATGCAAATGGAAGAGCAGAGAAATGTTTTGGAAAAAACTCTGATTGAATGGATTGGCGAAGGTGAGCAAATTGATGATATTACACTGTTGGGGATAAGGATATGAAGAATTAGAAGATAGAAGTTTAAAAGCAAAAATATAACAATTTAACTATGAGGAAAATCATACTAATCTTATTAATCATTTTAATAAAATCAGAGGTTCAGACAAATGCCCAAACTTCAAACCTCATCCCGATAAAATCGGGACAAACTTCAAACTTTTTAGACTCTCTCCAGAACCTATATAACCACGCCACCCACGACACCACCCGAATTAAGCTCCTAAATGAAGATATTGGTTATTATTATGAAACCATTAACCCCGACTCTGCAATTTTCTATTATCAAAAAGCACTGCAACTTGCCGAAAAGAACCTCAAACTTCAAACCTCAAACCTCAAACCCTCCTTCCTCTCGCTTCAAGCAACAACTCTCCGCTATATCGGTATTGTCCTCACTAATAAAGGCGATTACGATAAAGCACTGGAGTATGATAATAAAAGTTTGAAACTTGTATTGTACTATAGCAATGGTTCTAAAGAAAATAAAAAAACTATTGCAACTTCTTACAATAACATCGGCGCTATTCACATGTACAAAGGGGACTATGATAAGGCGTTGGAGTTTTATTTCAACTGTTTAAAAATACAGGAAGAAATCAGTGATAAAAACGGAATGTCCGGGACCTTAAACAACATCGGACTTATCTATGGAAACAAAAACGCATATAACAAAGCACTAGAGTTCTATTTCAAAAGTCTAAAAATTAGAGAAGAACTCAGAGATAAACCTGGGTTGGCTGATTCTTACCACAACATCGGGCTTATCCACGTAAACAAAGTAGATTACGACACTGCATTAGAGTTCTATTTCAAGAGTTTAAAACTTAAAGAAGAACTCAGAGATAAAAACGGATTGGCTACATCTTATAACAACATCGGCATTGTTTACATGTACAAAGGGCAAGCCCATACAAACCACTCACAAAAAGAGGCGCTTTATAAAATGGCACAGGAATATTATTTCAAGAGTTTAAAAATATACGAAGAACTTGGCGATAAAAATGGAATTGCTACCTCATACTTATGCATTGGCAACTTATATCTGACTCAGGGTAAGCCTGAAGAAGCAAGTAAACAACTACTGCACTCCTTAAATATTTCAAAAGAAATTGGCGCCAGAGAATTGATGTATAATACTTATTTTTCACTTGCTCAATGCGATTCTGCTATGAGCAATTTCAGAGGAGCTTTTGAATATCATAAATTGTACACGCAGGTACACGATTGGGTGTTTTCGAAAGAAAGTGACGAAAAAATTATTAAAATGACCACGAAGTATGAAGCTGAAAAGCGGGAACTAACCATTCAAAAACTCGAAAAAGAAAAACTATTGCAAACCGAAACCATTGCACGTAAAGATGCCGAAAGTAAAAAACAACGAATACTGCTTTTTTCGTTTCTTGCAGGATTTATTATCATACTTATATTTTCGGTTTTCCTTTACCGTCTGTTTGTACAAAAGAAAATGGCAAACATAGTACTCGAACAGCAAAAAGAAGAAATCTCTGCCCAGCGAGATGAAATTGAAACACAGCGTGATTTGGTAACCGAACAAAAAGAACACATCGAAGAAATACACAAAGAAGTTACCGATAGCATAAATTATGCGAAGCGAATACAAGAGGCGATGTTGCCCGACCTCGCATCGACAACAAGGGGGTTAACCCCCTTGTTAGTACCCGACGACATAGAATCGACAACCGACATGGAATCAACAACAATGGGGTTTATCCCATTGTTAACACCCGAAACTTTCATCCTCTTCCGTCCCAAAGACGTAGTAAGCGGCGACTTCTACTGGAGTTCAAGGGTAAACGACTACCTGATTTATGCAGTAGCCGACTGCACAGGACATGGAGTGCCAGGGGCTTTTATGAGTATGCTTGGCATTTCGTTTTTGAATGAGATTGTACGCAAAAAAGAAGTAACACAAGCCTCTTACGTACTCGACCAATTGAGAGTTTCTATAATAGACGCACTAAAGCAAACCGGCGAATCGGGAACTCAGAAAGATGGAATGGACATTTCTTTAGTTGTGATAAAGAACCAAGAATTAAGCCCCAAGTTCCAGATTCAAAGTGAAGAAAATGATGAACAATTGAACAACCGAACAATAGAACTAAGAACAACAAACAACGAACAACAAACAACAAACATCTTCAATGCCCAATGGGCAGGCGCTAACAATCCGCTTTGGCTCATTCGCAGTAGCAAAGAGATGCCACCTTTTGAAAAGGTAGCATCTCTGGAGGAAATGAAACCCGATAAAATGCCCATTGCCATCTACGAACGAATGGACGACTTCACAAACCACGAAATTCAATTAAATTCAGGCGATACAATTTATCTGATGTCCGATGGTTACGAAGACCAATTCGGCGGACCAAAAGGCAAAAAATTCCTTTCCAAAAACCTTAAAAAATTGCTGATTGCAAATTGCAAATTGTCGATGGAAGGACAAAAAAATATTTTGGAAAAAACTCTTATTGAATGGGTTGGAGAGGGTGAGCAGATTGATGATATTACAATTTTAGGAATAAAAATTTAAGTTGATGACAAAAAAATTAAAACAGATTAAAGCTATTGTTTTTTTACTGAATATTTTATTATTCGCTTCTTTTTCTAATGGACAAAACAAGCAACTTGATTCTTTATTTTCGCAATTAAAACAAGCAAAATACGATTCTGTAAAATGTTCAATATTACTTGATATAGGCGATTATTATGAACACAAAAATATTGATACAGCATTGTATTTTTACGAAAAAAGTCTAAAACTGGCAGAAATAAAAAAATTAAAAAAAGACATGGCTCAGGCAAATCGCTATATTGCAGCACTATATATTGACAATAGCGATAAAACAATTGCTTTAATGCACTATCAAAAAGCATTGACTATTTATCGCGAAATAAATGATATAAAAGGAATCTCAAAAACACATAACAATATTGGGTTGGTAAACTATAAAATGGGGAATTATGATATAGCAATTGAAAACTATATGAAATCGTTAAAAATGAGAGAAGAAACAGGCGATAAAAAAGGTATGATGTTTTGTTATTTTAATATTGGCGGCGTTCATAAAGACCAGAACAATTTTGATAAAGCGTTGGAATATTTTACCAAAGCATTAAAAATAGCTGAAGAATTAAACGATAAAGAAGGGATTTACTTAGGAAATAATAACCTCGGAGTAATGCAGGATTTAATGGGTAATCAAGAAAAAGCAATAGAATATATTAATAAATCACTAAAAATAGTTGAAGAATTAGACGATAAAAAAGGTATATTAACTTGTTATAACAATCTTGGAAATTCTTATAAAAGAAAAGGAGACTTTGAAAATGCTCTAAAATATTACAATAAATCATTAAAAATTTCTGAGGAAATTATGAACAAAAACACATCAGCTATGATTTTAAACAACATTGCAACTATGCACATGGCTTTATCCGATTCTGCAAAATTAAATCACAAAGGTCAAAAAATTATTACCGAACATCTCAATGCAGCAATAAAATTTGGGCTTCGAGCAATAAATTTAGGTAGAGAAATAATGTCAAAACCTATCGAAAATAATGTCGCAAAAGTTTTGATGAAAACATATAAAAGGCTTGGCGATAATTCCAAATCACTTTATTATGCCGAAATATTTATTGATACAAAAGATTCAATGTTTAGTCAGGAAAAAACTAAATCGCTTGCCGAAGCCGAAAAAAAGTTTGAGTCCGAGAAAAAACAATTACAAATAGATAAACTTAGCAAAGAAAAAGAATTACAAAACGAAACTATTGCCAGAAAAAATGCAGAAAGTAAAAAACAACGAATAATAATAATGTTTGTTTTTTGTAGTTTGTTGTTGGTTGTTGTGTTTTCGGTTTTCCTGTTCAGGCTGTTTATGCAAAAGAAAAAGGCAAACCTAATACTTGCCCGTCAAAAACAACAAATTGAAATTCAAAACTCCAACCTGCAACAAGCAAATGAAGAAATAAATGCACAACGCGACGAAATAGAAGCTCAACGCGATTTGGTTGTAAATCAAAAAGATGAACTTGAAATAATTCATAAAGAAGTAACAGACAGTATTAATTATGCAAAGCGAATTCAACAGGCGATGTTACCCGACCTCGCATCGACAAGGGGATTAATCCCCTTGTTAACCCACGAAACCTTCATCCTCTTCCGCCCCAAAGACATAGTAAGCGGCGATTTTTACTGGTCATCAAAAGTTAATGAATACCTTATTTATGCAGTTGCCGATTGTACCGGTCACGGTGTTCCTGGTGCTTTTATGAGCATGTTGGGCGTTTCGTTTTTGAATGAGATCGTTCGTAAAAAAGAAGTAACACAAGCATCGCATGTACTTGACCAATTGCGAGAATCAATAATAGATGCACTAAAGCAAACCGGTGAATCAGGAACGCAAAAAGATGGAATGGACATGAGCCTCATAGTAATAAACCTTCAAGCGTCCACTTCGAGAACCTCAGTGTCCGAACAAAGCGACCTTGAAGCGTTAAGAGAAAGCTCGGTTGAGGCTCTGCCTCAATCGAACATATCAGTACAGGCTCAGCCTGTAAAGATAAAACCTACTGAGACAGAGCCACAGTCGAACAATAGAAGTTACAACGCCCAATGGTCAGGTGCAAATAATCCGCTGTGGCTCGTTCGCAGTAGCAAAGAGATGCCACCTTTTAAAAAGGTGGCATCTCTAGAGGAAGTGAAGCCCGACAAAATGCCCATAGCCATCTACGAACGCATGGAAGATTTCACCAATCACGAACTACAATTATATAAAGGCGATACAATATTTTTAATAAGCGATGGTTACGAAGACCAATTTGGCGGCGAAAAAGGCAAAAAATTCCTTTCAAAAAACCTTAAACAATTGCTTATTGCTAATTGCCAATTGCCAATGAATGAACAAAAACAAATTCTTGAAAAAACTTTAATTGAATGGATTGGTGAGGGAGAGCAAATTGATGATATTACACTGTTGGGGATTAGAATTTAAGAATGAAGGAATTTAACTATTGTCTGAACTACTGATTTTAATATGATTAATATGAAAGACTATGATTAAAGAATACACAATAGCAATTAAGAAACAAATCAGTGAAATCAAAAAAATCATTTTAATAAAATCAGCGGTTCAGACAACTAACAATTTAACCATGAAACAATTTATAATTACAGCTTTTATATACATTTTATCAACGAACATTTTAAATGCTCAGGATTTAAAAAAAATTGATAGTCTAAAATCCGTATTAAACAATAATCCATCAGACACAGCATTAATTTCGTCGCTAATAAGACTTGGCGACGAATATCGACAAACACAACCCGATAGTGCAATTGATTTTTATAATCAATGTATTAAAAATATTGATAAAATCTTTGCAAAAGGAAATATTGATAAAAAACACACTAAAACTTATTTTGTAAATAAGGCAGTAGCATTAAATCATACCGGAAGAACTTATGAAGTAAAAGGAAGTTATTCCGTCGCAATTAATTGTTATATTGCTCAGTTGGCTTTAGATTCGGTTTATAGTAATGCCAAAATAGTTGCAAACGTATATAACGATATTGCTACTTGCTATGCAATGATGGGAAACTATCCCGATGCACTTAAAAACTTCCAAAATTCACTTAAAAAATTTGAAATATCGGGCGACAACAATGGAATGGGATTCTCGTGCAATAATATAGGAATGGTTCATTATTATCTGAAAAATATAAAAGAAGGCTTACCATATCTGCACAATGGACTCGAATACAGGCTTAAAACCGACGATAAAAATGCAATATCACAATCGTACAATAATCTAGGAATTGCTTATAATGAATTAACCGAGTTTGAAAAAGCAATAGAATATCACACAAAATCGCTCGAAATAAGCACCCAAATTGATAATAAAATTGGAATGGCATATTCGTACAATAATTTGGGTTTAGTTTATCAAAATCAGCAAAAAAACGATAAGGCATTATTTAATTTTACCAAAAGCTATGATTTAAAAAATGAACTTGGAAATAAACGTGGATGCGTAATTTCACTTGGGAACATTGCTGGAATTTACAATCAAACGAAAAACTATTCGAAATGCCTGGAGTATGGTTTGAAAAGCATTGAATTAAGTAAAGAAATAGAAGGTTTCTACGAAAAAAGTTTTCCACTTGCAATTACCTCAGCCGCTTACGAAGGATTAAACGACCACAAAAAAGCACTTGAATATTTTAAGCTATTTAAAAATAATGAAGACAGCATATTAAATTCCGACAAAAATCAACAAATTCAGGAATTAGAAACAAAATATCAAACCGAAAAGAAAATATTGGAAGTCGAAAATTTGCAAAAAGAGCAAGTTATTAGCAATTTAAAAATTCAAAATCAGAGCGATACCTTACAAAAACAACGAATACTTATATTTTCGTTCATTGCAGGATTTTTAATAATATTAACCTTTTCAATTATACTTTACCGGTTGTTTATTCAAAAAAGGAAAGCAAATATTAAGTTGGCTCATCAAAACGAAGAAATAAAACAACAAAAGGAAGAAATTACCTCACAAAGAGATGAAATAGAAGCACAACGCAATGAAATATCGAAACATAGAGATTTAGTAGTCGAACAAAAACATGAAATAGAATCGAGTATTACTTATGCCAAACGAATACAAAATGCTGTTTTACCCGACTCAGATATTCTACAAATGATTCTTGGTGAACATTTTCTGCTTTTCAGACCCAAAGATATTGTATCAGGCGATTTTTACTGGGCAACAATAATTAAAAACTGGCAAATTTTTACAGTAGCCGATTGTACCGGACACGGCGTTCCAGGTGCATTTATGAGTATGCTGGGAGTTAGTTTTCTTAACGAAATAGTTCGAAAAGAAGATGTAACACAGGCAAATCATATTTTGAATAATTTAAGAAAAAGAATCATCGAATCGTTAAAACAAAAAGGCATTTTTGGCGAACAAAAAGATGGTATGGACATAGCAGTATGTGTTATAAATCT
>MENC01000025.1:0-2634 GCA_001768155.1 Bacteroidetes bacterium GWA2_30_7 | reverse complement strand
AGAAAAAGAGATGCCACCTTTTCAAAAGGTGGCATCTCTGGTAGAAGTCAAACCCGACAAAATGCCAATTGCTATTTATGAGAAAATGGACAATTTCACAAACCACGAGTTACAATTAAATTCCGGCGATACAATTTACTTAATGAGCGATGGTTACGAAGACCAGTTTGGAGGTCCGAAATTCAAAAAATTCCTCTCCAAAAACCTTAAACAATTGCTTATTGCAAATTGCCAATTACCAATGAATGAACAAAAAGAAATTCTGGAAAAAACTCTGAACGAATGGATTGGCGAAGGTGAACAGATTGATGATATTACACTGTTGGGGATTAGAATTTAAGAATGAAGGAATTTAACTATTGTCTGAGGTTGGTAACGGTTGGGTATATGAAAAGTTGGGCATTTCGGAGCGATTTCCTGTCAACCCGCAAAAAATATAAATGCGAGCTACACCCTTGAAATTAAGCACAATCTGCCCAAATTTTTATATACCATGTTAGCACACGTATTACTCTTTATTAAGTTCGTCTTCAATCACTTTATGGAGTATTGCTCTTTTAATATAAATAATTCTCAAAGTCTGATAACCAAATGCATGGATAATCAAAAATACCAGAATAATCAAAGCAGGAATTAATGACCATAAAGAAAAATTTATTGTCAAACCAATTAAAATAATAAAAATTGTAAATAATAAAATTGATTGGTTTAACAAAGTTGATTGACCTTCTTTAGAGATTGTTATATCAATTTGTTCTTTAATTATTGGCCAATCGTTTTTGAAGTCATTATTTTCAAAAAGGTCAAAGTCTTTTAACAATTTTTTAAAACCGACTTCGGTGTTCCAAGCCTCTTTATTTAATGAATAACCAATAAAATTCAAAATTATTGGATAAATAACTCTTGTTACAATTGTCACAGCTAAAAATGAAAACACTGGTATTAAAATTTGATAGGAACTCAAAAAGTTTACAAAATTTTTCCAGTTAAAGTCAAGGTTATTATACTTGAACCCACATAAATTTGAAAGCCAAAAGCTGAAAATTATTTCATTTAAAAGAAGAGCAGCAAAAACAATGGTAGTTTCAAACTTTCTTTGATTATCCGCAAATTCACTAAGTGTTTGTAAGTCCATATATTATAATTAATAATTATTTAGCTCATTAGAAACAAGTTCTTCTATATCACTTAAATTTTTAAGATTTGGCTTTTTTGCTTTTAAATCATAAATATCTTGAAGAGCGCCAGTTAAAACGCCCTTTGGATTTTTATCTTTTTTTACAGCAGCTAAAGCATTAATATAAGCATCAATACTTTCATCTTTTTCTTGAACTAAATAAACCAAAGCGATGTTAAATTTAACAAATGTTAAGACTGGATTGAATGTTAATGCTTTATTACTCCATTCTAAACATTTGTCATATTCACCTTTTTCAAAAGATTTCCAACCAAGGTTCCCATATAGCATTCCTTTATCTGTTTCAGTATTTACTTCCTCAACTACTGCAACAACTTCTATAGTAACATCAATACCTTCTAGTGAAGAAGGATTTCTTAGCCCTAAATAATATGAACCTGATAACGGTGCAGAAACTAATTGCACAGATTGTTTGGTATTTATGCAGCTTATGTCTTGATACCAGCTAAGTTTATCATCATTTTTTGCTACAAAATTGTCACGACAATCTGTTGGAATTACCCAAACATCTAATGAACCTGAGCCAGAGGGAACTTTTAAATTTTTTGTTGCTGCTGCACCTAATGGTCCAGCATAAATTGATGCACCTATTTGAACTGCGAGATTTAACATTTGAGTTCCACCTCCAGCAGGTGATGTCGAAAAGCTGTAGTACCAACTAACTGTATTTGCAGGCAAATCAACTCTAATAGGAATTCTTGAAACACCCCCTAAATAAGAACGAGTACCACCATTTAATGATTTAGTTGTTTGTTCAACAATTGTTACAGTCTTATAAGTCTGAGCAAACATTGAAAACACAAACAAAAAAAGTACGAGAAACAAGATTGTTTTTTTCATAATATTTATTTTAAATTGGTTATTTCATTTTTATGCATTGGTTATGACTGTCACTTATTAATATGTGTGCTAACACCTCAGTAATCGCAACCAGTCACGTTTATTTCAACATTAGCCGAAACCCTAATAAGTTGAAAAAATGCTGACAAACAACCTATTATAAATTTAATTCTAATATTCATTCAGTTGTTGCAATTATTGATGATTTAATTTTTATTCGTTTTAAAAACCAAATGTAAATCATTTTTATCAGAACAAATTAAAAAATAAAGGATTATTAAAATTTCAGATAAATCAATCAGCCCATTACCGAAGCCATTGATTTTATGATATTAGATGCCCACAAATAAATATTATTTACAAGAATGTTTTGACGCATTTGTTTCATGCGGTTTTCCTGTTCGTCTTTGGTCATTTCTATTGCTAATTTTATTGAGTCGGCACTTTTCTCAATATCGTAAGGATTTATGATTAAAGCTCCCTGAAGTTCGTTCGCTGCTCCTGCAAATCGGCTCAGAATAAGTACTCCGTTGTTATTGTTTCTTGTGGCAACATATTCTTTTGCTACCAGGTTCATTCCGTCGTGAAGTGAGGTT
>MENC01000024.1:14356-17661 GCA_001768155.1 Bacteroidetes bacterium GWA2_30_7 | reverse complement strand
AGACGAAATCAAACATATTGATATTAAGTCGTTTGATTCAACTGCTATAATTAACTCAATGCGTGATATGTCATTTACATCACGCGATACAGCTAATGCAGCCGATATTTATTCACGAATGTTAAATGAAAAAGATTGTACTGTAATTTTAACTCTTGCCGGAAGCACTAGTGCAGGCGGATGTATGCAGGTTTATGTTGATATGGTAAAAAGTAAAATGATTGATGTGGTTGTAGCAACCGGAGCATCAATTGTTGATATGGACTTTTTTGAAGCCATAGGTTATAAACATTACAAAGGTTCTCCTTATGCTGATGATACAAAACTTAGAGATTTATATATCGACAGAATTTACGACACATATATTGATGAAGAAGAATTGCAAGCTTGCGACATGAAAATTAAAGAAATTACCGAATCTCTTGAAAGAAGACCTTATTCTTCGCGTGAATTTATCCGTGAAATGGGCAAATGGCTTGTAAAAAATTCAAAGAAAAAAGATTCACTAATTCAAGTATGTTACGAAAATAATGTTCCAATTTTTTGTCCCGCATTTACCGATAGTAGTGCCGGATTTGGACTTGTAAAACATCAATGGGAAAATCCTAAAGAACACGTTTCAATTGATTCTGTTAAAGACTTTTTGGAATTAACTAAAATTAAAATGGCAGCTCCAGCTTCCGGTTTATTTATGATTGGTGGCGGAGTTCCAAAAAACTTTACTCAAGATACAGTAATTTGTGCCGAAATACTTGGTAAAGAAGTAGAAATGCACAAATATGCAATTCAAATAACAGTTGCCGATTCCAGAGATGGAGCATGTTCAAGTTCAACACTTAAAGAAGCTTCATCGTGGGGAAAAGTTGATACCTCTTACGAACAAATGGTTTATGCCGAAGCAACATCTGTTTTACCTTTAATAGCCAGTTATTTATATCATAAAGGCGATTGGAAAAAAAGAGATTTTAAAGAGTGGACAAAAATGTTGGATAAATAATTTTGTGGAAGGCTGTTCTTGGGGACAGCCTTTTTTGTTTTATAAATTAGTTCATAAGATAACGGTATTGAGCTAGGATGTCGTGATTGCGACCTTAGACCTAAGCACATAGGCTAAGTTCAAGTGTTTAAATCAAGTAAATCATGCGACTTAGCACGTGTTAGAGCTTGGCTGTTTTGACATAAAAAATATATAAATTAATTATTGATTATCGAAAAGGTCAAGTTTAAAAAATATGTTTAAGTCTTCTATTAGCGAACTTCCTTTATAATAACCATTCCAATTTGTTTCAACAAATCTTTGTCCTGTAGTTTTATCAACATATGAACTAAAATATTTTTCATTGTGTTTTTGACTTCTTACAAAACTATCAAATTCTAACCATTTATTTAACACTATTTTTAGATTGCTTTCGATTACTTCTTCAAACTTCTCTGAAAGAACTTCATCCGTAAATTTATTTGCAACTACACAAGTCACAGCGTACCTTCCATAGTTTACAGCAGTACCAAATGAACCAAAAAATTGTGAAATTTTCTCATAAGTTTTATATGCAAAAATATATTTTCGATAAAAAGAAGCATTAGGTAAAATATTATCAAATGTTGATTTAATAAATAACACACTTTGTCCACTACGTCTAGCCGCAGTTGGATTATTCTGAGCAGATAAACAAATTCGCAAGAATTGTTCACGGTCTATTATTTTATTTCGATTAATATAACCTTGACGTAGTCCATCACCATATTCACCACGTTTTCTTTCATAATATAATCCAAACTCTTCAAAAATTAATTTTTGCAATTCAACTTGAACTTTGTCATTTGCTCTGCGGTCTGCTTCTGTTACTGGTGTTTGCTGATTGGTTGCAATAGAAATATCCTCAATAAGTTGCAATCTATTTCCATTAAACTTATTAGACTGAGTATTTTCATCACTAAAAGTTATAATTTTTAATAGGACTTCTTTATCATTAAAAATATCTAATGTTTTATTATTTTTTAAACAATTATCATAAATTATACTTAATGTGTATGCAGTTTGACCTCCATTAATAATCTGAGGATTTGTTACAATTATTTCTGCTTTATTTCTTCTTCCAACTTTATCACTATAATTTGTGTTATCAGATAACATTGTAATTCCATTATTAAATAATGCAAACTCATTTGTTGAAATATTGGTGATTGATTTAGCAATTTCTGCATTTACAGAGCCTGAACATAAATCTAAATAACTTCTTGGATTAAAGTGTAAAATTGAATTTTTATATTTTGAAAGAATTTTTGCAATTTCAATTGTTGGAATAAATAATGCATTTACATTACATTCGTAGTGTTTTGTTTTAACATAATAATCAATTCTGTGTCCTGCACTATTGCTGTCAACATTTATAGTTATTTTAAGTTCCTTAATATTATAATATGTACCAGAAACAAGAGGAAAAACTAATTCATTGTAACATTTTTCATAATTATAAATTTCAGCCTGAAAACCACCAGTTAGTTTATTAATCTTAGCTTGCAATGAATTTTTGATATTAGCTAAAAGGATAATTTTATATTCAAATTTTGGTAAATCAGAAATATTTTGAAGTTCTTTAATAAATTTCTGAATTTTGTCATTATATTTTTGTTCATTCTCATAAATTATTTCCCCAGATGCGATTCTCTCTATATCCATTGATAATAATTCATCAAAAGTAATCTCTTTATTCTCAAAATTATTTTCAGTTACTCTAAATTTTGATTGAATAAAATAAAGTTTTTTGTTTTCTTGGTCAATATAGTAACCATCAATCCCACCATCACCTGTGTCATCAGTAATAAATTTTTCTCGTTCCAGAAAATCAATTATACCAAATTTTACTTTCAAAAATAAATGAATAAATGCTCTTGCTCTTGCATTATTTACTTTGTCTATTTGAGTTTGATGATATCGTACAAATTCAGATGGTGCTTCTTCTCTTATCTTATCAAGAATAGTAACAAGGTTATTGTATTTACTCATAATATATTTTGTTTTAATTTTTAATATATATATTCAACAAATTTATTTATCAACGTAATAATTTTTTGTGCACGATTTTTTGACAGCTTGGCTCTAACTCGTTTATAATATGTCATAAAGGTATGCAAATAAAACTACAACCTATTTCATACGTATATCCGTACCTGTTGTTACGATTTTATTTTTTAAAGATAAAAATATTTCTTATAAATCATCAAACAGTGATATTATTTTAGCAAACTATTTTCAGCTTTATCTAGTTGGCTTTGTGAAATAATTTTTCCGTTTTTAATGTCAT
>MENC01000024.1:0-14335 GCA_001768155.1 Bacteroidetes bacterium GWA2_30_7 | reverse complement strand
TATATTATTTCTTAATAAGTCGGCTGTATTCATATCGCAAAAGTTGTATTTAAAATTCTAAAATAGAAACCCTTTACAAAGATAGTTTTTTCACTATTATATTCAAAATCAATTTATAATTGAGCCTATTCCGAAAAATAATAAAACATAAAATTGCCACTAAGACACCAAGATACACAACTTATCCCGATTTTTCGGAAAAGCATTGAAAAACAGTTGTATATTTTTGATAAAACTTTGTGTCTTTGTGTCTTTGTGGCAAAAAAAAACTTTAGGAGTGGACTCATAATTCAAAGAAAGTTCAAAATTGTTCAAATCTTTAATAAACCACAATTTGCTATATTTTTAAAAATTCATTAGGTTTGATAATTAAATTTTAATTCAAATCGTTATGAGAAAAAATATAGTTGCCGGAAATTGGAAAATGAATAAAACAATTGATGAAGGTGTTCAATTAGTTCAGGAAATTAAAAAACTTTTGTCGGAAAAATCAAATTTATCAACACAAGTTATTATAAATCCACCGTTTACACATTTATCAACCTTAAAAAAGGAAATTAGTAATTCTGCAATTAAAATTGGTGCACAAAATTGTTCTTACGAAAGCAGCGGAGCTTACACAGGCGAAGTTTCGGTAAGTATGTTAAAATCAATTGAAATTGATTATGTTATAATTGGACATTCTGAACGCAGAGCATATTTTAACGAAACAGATGAGTTATTACTCAAAAAATTAAATTTAGTTTTAGAATCCGGTTTACTTCCAATTTTTTGTTGTGGCGAAGTACTTTCGCAACGTGATTCAGGAATTCATTTTGAAGTAGTTCGTCAGCAAATTGAAAATACAGTTTTCAAACTAAGTGCCGATAAATTTAATAAAGTTATAATTGCTTACGAACCGGTATGGGCAATTGGTACAGGGCGAACTGCAACATCACAACAGGCACAGGAAATGCACAAATACATAAGAAATATAATTACCGAAAAATTTGGAGCTTCTTTAGCATCAGAAATATCAATACTTTATGGCGGAAGTTGTAATGCTCAGAATGCTAAAGAACTATTTGCAAACCCTGATGTTGATGGTGGTTTAATCGGTGGAGCATCATTAAAAGCTACAGACTTTGTTCAAATCGTATCATCGTTTTAAGATGAAATTTTTCGAAATACAAGTTCACATTTTTCCATTTGAAAATGAAATTAATGAAATATTAATTGCATATTTTTCGGAATTAGATTTTGATAATTTTATTGAAAACGATGATGGATTTAGTGCGTATTCAAATATTAAACCAGACACTTCGTTAATTGATTCAATAATTGATAAGTACGCACCAAAAAATCTGAAAATTAAATATCAGATTAATGAAATTGATAATAAAAACTGGAACGAAGAGTGGGAAAAAAATATTCAGCCTCTTGTAATTAATGATAAATGCCTTATTTATACTAGTTTTCATAGCAATTTGCCCAAATGCGAATACGAAATACTGATTGACCCAAAAATGTCATTCGGCACTGGTCATCATCAAACTACAGAAATGATGGTGAAATATATTTTGGAAACAGATTTCACTAATAAAACAGTTTTAGATGCCGGATGTGGAACAGGAATTTTAGCAATTCTGGCATCAAAAAGAGGAGCTTCTGAGTTGGTCGCTTTTGATTATGATGATATTTGCGTTGAAAACAGTATGGAGAATGTTCAGAAGAATAAAATCAATAATATTTCAATTCTTAAAGCTGACGAAAATCACGTATTTGACCGTAAGTTTGATATAATTTTAGCAAATATCAATAGAAATGTACTGCTAAGTTATTCAAAAATGTTTTCTGATTTATTAAACAAAGAAGGAAAAATTGTAATGAGTGGTTTTTACGAAGACGATATTAAAATTTTGAACAATACCTATTCAGAAAATTTTAAACTTATTTCTAAAAAATCATTAAATAATTGGAGTTCTATAATGTTGCAAAAAACACAAGGAAATGAAAAAATTTAGACAGGATTACAGGATTAAAACGACAAATCCTGTAAATCTTGTAAATCCTGTCAAAAAAGCATAAACAGATGAAAATCAGCGTCTAATAAAAATATAAACAAATGAATAAAATAACATTCTACATTGTTGGCTTAATTTTACTTTTTGTAAATTATTCAAATGCACAGCAGACTAAAGATTTGCCAAGTAATTCAGAAGGATTTTTAAAAGATGTATCTGATTTATTACAAAAAGATTCGGAAGATAAAAAAGCTGCAAAATTGTTTCTTGAAGAGTTCGAATTACTTTGGAATTCGGGTACAATATCTGACGAAGAAAAAAAGACAATTTATTACACATCAAACTCTTTGTTAAAAAAGAGAGCTATGGTTTATCCACACTTAAACGATTACATATTTTCTATCTTTTCATTTTTTAAAACCAACCATAATATAAATAGCTATCATGCTTGGGATAAATCAATTCATAGTATGTTTAATAATAAGAAATTGACTCTTCGAAATGTCCAGTCATTTCTTGATATGACAGTTAATTTATTTAAAACAAATTCAATTTATAAATCAACTACAACTGAATGGAGAGCAAGCAATAATGACTTTAAATTTGTTTACGATTACACTCCAAAAATTATATATGGTGAAATGGATCTAACATGCCTTGCAAAACGTGATAGTATAAAGATTTTAAATACAAAAGGAGTTTATTATCCGCTCGAAGAAGATAAATGGGAGGGTGCAGGAGGAAAAGTTACTTGGGAAAGAGCAGGCTTTAAACCCGATGAAGTATATGTATTATTAGGAAATTATAAAATAAAAATGTCGCAATCAAAATACGAAGCTGATACAGTTTCGTTTATGAATACAAATTATTTTAATAAACCATTACTTGGAAGTTTTGAAGAAAAAACTACAGAAATTGCAAACGCAGAAAGTGCTGCATATCCACGATTTGTGTCTTTCACTAAACGATTTTTTATTAAAAATATATATGAAAATGTTGACTACGATGGTGGATTTTCGATGCAGGGAGCTAAATTTTTAGGTTCAGGTAGTAAAGAAGAACCTGCAAAATTGTTTTTTTATAGAAACGACAGCTTATTTTTAACGGCTTCATCTAAACTTTATACATTAAGAAAAGATAGAATTATCGGGACTAATACAGCAGTTAATTTTGTTATTGCTCAAGACTCAATATATCATTTAGGTTTATTATTTAAATATTTTGTAGATAAAAGAGAAGTAGAATTAATACGCGATGGTGAAGGCATGTCGAGAAGCCCGTTTTTTAATACATATCATAAATTTGATATGGATTTTGAGTACTTAACTTGGAAAATTGATGACCCAAAAATGGACTTTAAAATGATGAAAGGTTCAACTGATTCAAAAGCAGTTTTTGAATCAGAAAATTATTTTAGCCAATATCGATACGAAAAGTTACAAGGAATGGATGAAAAAAATCCATTATCCATTATTAAAATTTATATTGATAAATATGGCGTACAAAAATTTTATGCCACCGATTTAGCTAATTATATGCGTAAAGATGTTACACAAGTACGGCACGTGCTTTTAAATCTTACTTTTTTGGGAATTATTAAGTACGATTTTGAAGACGACTTAGTTACTGTACCAAAACGTTTTTTTGATTATGTTAGTTCTCATGCAGGAAGAATAGATTATGATGTTATAAGTTTTAATTCAGATACTAAAGGTTCCGATAATGCATCTCTCAATTTACTTAATAATGAATTAAAAATACATGGCGTAAGTCAAATTCAATTATCCGATTCACAGAATGTTGTTATATTTCCAGAAAATGAGGAAATTCTTGTAAAGAAAAATAGAGATTTTGAGTTTGGAGGTAAAATCAGAGCAGGTTTGTTTATATATAGTGGAAAAGAATTTTCTTTCGAGTACGATAATTTTAAAATTAACCTTACTAATGTTGACTCACTTAGGCTAATGGTTGAAACTAATGAGGTTGATATGTACGGAAATAAAAAGATTAGAAATATTAAAACATTAATTGAAAATATTAATGGAGACCTTTTAATTGACAATCCTTTTAATAAATCTGGAGTTAAAAGTTTTCCCGAATATCCTATTTTTAATAGTAAAAAAGACTCTTATGTTTATTACGATAAAAAAACAATTCTTAATGGTGCATATAAACGCGATAATTTTTATTTTCAAGTATATCCTTACACATTAGATAGTTTGGATAATTTCAGAACAGAAGGATTACAGTTTA
This sequence comes from Bacteroidetes bacterium GWA2_30_7, assembly GCA_001768155.1. Lineage (GTDB taxonomy): Bacteria > Bacteroidota > Bacteroidia > Bacteroidales > GWF2-33-38 > GWA2-31-9. The sequence goes on along the minus strand of MENC01000024.1, from coordinate 10,079 downwards.
AAGGCTATTTTGTTTCGGGAGGAATTTTCGCTCCATTTGAAGAAAACCTTATGGTTCAGAAAGATTATTCATTAGGATTTATCCGTAAAACACCACCGGCAGGTTATCCACTGTATGCCGGAAAAGCAACTTTTAAAAACGATATAAAATTAAGCCACGATGGACTTAGAGGTGATGGCGATTTCTTATATATAACATCTACAACTAAGTCGAACGATTTCATATTTTTCCCCGATTCAATGACAACAATTGCTCAAAAAATGCACATCGAAAAGCAACTTACAGGCGTAGAGTTTCCAACAGTTGATGCTTTAAATGTTTACGTTCATTATCATCCAAAAGAAGATGAATTTTATTCTGTTAAGCAAGAAATCCCACAAGTTATTTTCGATGGACAAGCTTCGCTACACGGAACTTTAAAATTACAGCCTGTTGGATTAACCGGTTGGGGAATGCTCGAATTTTCTAAAGCAGAACTTCATTCAGATGAGTTTAAATTTTCTGAACATATTGTCGATGCAGATACTTCTCAATTTAATCTTAAAGCACTCGATTTAGCCGGATTTGCATTTAAAACCGATAATGTTAATGCACATGTCGATTTTAAAGAAAGAAAAGGCGAATTTAAATCAAACGGAGAAGGCTCTGTAGTTGAATTTCCACAAAATCAGTATATATGTTTTATGGAACAGTTTACATGGTACATGGACCAAGAAGAAATTGAAGTAAGCGCGAATAAAAAAAATGCAAAACCCGAACCCGGCAAAGAGCTATCTGCTATGGAGCTTGAAGATATTCAGTTATCCGGTTCTGAATTTACATCAATTAATCCTGTGCAAGATTCATTATCATTCATTGCACCTTCAGCAAAGTTTAATATGCGAAAAAATATTATTACTGCCAACGAAGTAAAATATATTAGAGTTGCAGATGCTACTGTATATCTTAGCGATGGAGAGGTTGTTATCGAAAAACAAGCAAAAATGCGAACCCTTTCGAATACAAAAATAATAGCTAATAACATTGATAGATTTCACACAATTAATAATTGCACAACAAATATATTTGGTAAAAAACAATACTCATCGTCAGGCGATTATGATTATGTTGACGAAAATGAAGTTAAACAAAATATTCATTTCGATATTATTACAGTGGACACGCTTATTCAGACTTATGCAACAGGTAAAATTAATGTTACCGAAAATTTTACTTTAAATCCGAATTTTGTGTTTACAGGAAATGTTAGACTTGATGCAAGTATAAAATACTTAACCTTTTCGGGTTCTACAAAAATTGCTCACGAATGTGCAAAATATGGAAATTATTGGGTAAACTTTTCGTCTGATATAAATCCAAAACAAATATATATTCCAATTTCGCTTACTCCTTCAGATATTAATAACAACAATTTAATTAATGGAGTAATATTATCTGTTGACACACCCGGAATTTATTCAGCATTTTTATCTAAACCAAAAAATTATAGCGATTTACCTGTAATTACTGCCGATGGATTTTTATTTTACGATAACGTTTCAAAACAATATAAAATTTCAAATAAAGAAAAACTTGTAGAGATTAATTTACCGGGTAATTATTTAAGCCTCAATAAAGAATTTTGTAATCTGTATGGCGAAGGAAAAATTAATCTTGGAGCCGATTTAGGTCAAGTAAAATTAGAATCTGTTGGAAATGTAAATTATAATTCAGATAAAGGCGAAACCTATATGGATATTTTATTATCAGTTAATTTTATGTTTTCCGACCAAGCATTAAAAACTTTTACCGAAGAAGTAAATAATGATGTAACACTACAAGGAGTTGACCTTACAAGAAAAACCTACGAAAAAAACATAATGGAAATATTAGGAAAAGAAGAAGCCGAAAAATTAAAATCAGAAATAGCACTTAATGGTTCAATGAAAAGACTTCCAAAAGAATTTGAAAAGTCGTTGTTTATATCAGATTTAAAAATGAAATGGGATACAGCTCAAGATAGTTATGTTTCAGATGGTAAAATAGGAATTGGAAATATATTAAAATATCAAGTAAATAAAATGCTCGATGGCTACGTAGTTATAAAAAAGAAACGAAGTGGAGATATTATTACAATGTATTTTCAAATAGATGATTCTAAATGGTATTATTTTCAATACCGAAGCGGTCAGATGTTAGCATTATCATCAAATCCCGATTTTGTTGCCAACATAAGAGATTTAAAAATTGATAAACGTAAAATGGAAGTCGAAAAAGGTCAAAAATCGTATCAATTTTATATAGCTTCCGAAAAATCTAAAAACGATTTTCTTAAAAAAATTAAAGAAGGAATTCCCGACGAAGACGAAGAGGGCGAAGGCAAAAAAGGGAAGAAAGAAGAAGAGTAACGTTAAATTGTTCAAGGACACCTTCAAGCGTGTAACTATATTGCAGCAGGGTTACCGCAAAGAAATATGTTAAGATTGAAAGATACTTTGAAGTTTTGTAGTTAGTGGAGATATAATTTTACTCAAAAAATTGTTGTACAATAATTGTCCTCTAAAACCTAACAGGTTTTAAAAACCTGTTAGTTTTTTTTGAAATATAAGATTTTAGAAATTAAACATTATTATTTCGTTAATATCGAGGAAGTTCAATAATTTCTAATTCGCTGATTTTTTCCTTTTCAATAATCAGTCTTATTGCAGTTCTTACAACATGAAACCCTTGTTTTCCTGCTGCACCGGGATTAATAAATAATAAATTATTTTTTTTATCGAAAAAAACCTTTAAAATATGCGAATGTCCACATATTAATACAGTTGGAGAATATTTGTTGATAAGGTTTTTAGTTGAATTATTATATCTTCCAGTTTGAATTGCAATATGCGTTATTAATACTTTATGATTTTCGCAATCAAATATTTGATACTCTGGATATATTGATTTAATTTTTGTATCATCAATATTTCCATTTACAGCACGAATAGTCTTATTTTCAAAATGATTAAAAATTGAAATATCGCCAATGTCGCCGGCATGCCAAATTTCGTTGCAATCTTTAAAAAAATTAATAATTCTATCGTCAATAAAGCTATGAGTATCAGATAAGATTCCAATTTTTTTCATTTATAAAACAATTGTAACAAAGTAATTCATATTTTTGCAAAAAATTATGCAATATTTTTATTCCGACAATATTATCAATAACACAGTTATTCTCAACGAAGAAGAGTCTAAGCATTGTATAAAAGTATTACGACACAAATTAAATGATATAATTTCGGTTATAGATGGTTTAGGGAATCTATTTACATGTAAAATTATTGACAACAACTTTCATAATTGCAAACTTCAAATTATAAATCAACAAGTTCTGAATAATAGAAACTTTAAGCTTCATATTGCAATATCTCCAATTAAAAATATTGATAGATTCGAGTGGTTTATCGAAAAATCTACAGAAATTGGAATTGATGAAATTACACCTATTATTTGTAACAAAACCGAGAAGTTAAAAATTAAGAATGAACGAGTTAGTAGAATTTTATTATCAGCCACAAAACAATCATTAAATGCTAAAATTCCAAAGTTTAATGAAATGATTAAATTTAAAGACTTTATCGAATTGCAAAATCAAAATATTGATACAGAAAAATATATAGCATATTGCAAAGTTGATATTAGCGAAAATCTTAAAAATATTTACACTAAAAATTCAGATGCGATAATAATTATTGGACCCGAAGGCGATTTTATTGATGACGAAGTTAACTTTGCAATTGAAAATAGTTTCAAGCCAATTTCGTTAGGTGTAAATAGATTAAGAACCGAAACAGCAGGTGTAATTGCATGTAGTACCATTAATATATTGAATTTATGATTTAGAAGATAGAAATTAGAATTTAGAATTACAGCTTCAGCAACAATTTAACAATGTAACAATTTAACAATGAAATTAATTTTAATTAACTTATATATATTATTAATAATAACATTATCTAATATATGTTATTCACAAAATTCATCAATAAAAATAGCTTTGCTAAAATATAATGGAGGGGGCGATTGGTATGCAAATCCAACATCGCTAAAAAATCTTATAAAATTTTGCAACGAAAATTTAAAAACCAATATTATTAGCGATTATGCAACAGTAGAGGTAGGAAGTATAGATATTTTTAATTATCCATTTGTACACATGACAGGTCATGGAAATGTTGTTTTTTCTAATCAGGAAACTGAAAATTTAAGAAAATACCTAACAGGAGGTGGTTTTTTGCATGTATCAGATAATTATGGACTGAATGAATATATTCGTAAAGAAATGAAAAAAGTATTTCCCGAACTTGATTTTATTGAATTACCATTTTCGCATCCTATATATCATCAAAAATTTGTTTTTCAACATGGATTGCCAAAAATTCACGAACATGACGCGAAATCTTCACAAGGTTTTGGTATTATTTACAAAGGCAGATTAGTATGTTTTTACGATTATGAATGCGACTTGGGCGATGGTTGGGAAGACCAGGAAGTGCATGGAGATTCTAATGAAATTCGACAAAAAGCACTTCAAATGGGAGCCAATATTGTATCATGTGTTTTCGAAAATTAAAAAACAGTTTCAATAAAAATCAATTAAATTTGTTTCAAAATAAATAATTATTACTTTTGCTATTAAGAATTTAATATATTTAATGATGATAAAGAATATGAAAAATCTTATTTATTGCTCACTAATTTTATCAGTTTTAGCGTATTCATGTAAAACTGACACTCAACCTGTAGATCAAAATTTAAATACTGATACAATTGTAAAGGAACAAGTAATTGACCATAATACTCAATACAGATTGCCTTCACCGGTTGAGTTTTTTCTTTATATTAAAGAAAATAAAGCTAAGTATAATAAAACTATATTAAATTCACCTGATAATATTTCAAAATATTATACAACTGCTAGTAAAGCAATAAATTTTGGAATTTATGCTTCAGATTTAGCTTATTGTACAGTATTTGGGCAAAATCAAGAAACATTTATTTATTTTACAAAAGCAAAAAATTTAGCTGATGAACTTGGTTTAACCGAAGGATTTGACGAACAAGTTGCTAAAAGAATTGACCAAAATTTAAACAATAGTGATTCTCTTTACGAAATTACAACTGATGGATATTGGCAAGCTGTTTCTTTTTTAGAAGAACGTGATAAATCAAACTTATTACCATATATTTTAGTTGGCAGCTGGGTCGAAAGTGTTCATATTGCAATTCATTCAGTTACAAAATTTAAATCTGATGACCAATTGGTTATAAGAATATCCGAACAACAACTTTTATTAGAAAATTTAATTGACCATTTAAATTCTTTAGGAGATGACCAATTAAAAGACATTTTATCAAAATTAACTGAATTACAAGCTGCATTTGATTTATTGTATGACAATCCAGAAGATGTTATAATTACTGAAGAACAATACAAAGAAATTGTTAAACAAATAGATGCTTTACGTACTCAATTTATTAGTTAATTCAAAAAAAAAATTAAAGCTATGAAATCAGGAAATATGATTAGAATTATTTTAATAACTTTAGGTGTTTGGATTTATGGAGATTTATATTCTCAAAATCCGAATAGAGTAGAACAAACCAAAGAAAGTCGCTGTGCCACAAAAAGTTTTTGTGAAGATTTCTACGGCGATTTCGATTATAAAGGACAGTCAAGTTATGGAGAATTTGCTCCAAGTGATACTTTAAGGTCTAAAATTATTGTGTATGCAGGACAAGATTATCGAATTTTTTCATGTGGGCATAAAGATTTAGGCGATCTTCAATTTAAAATAATTGAGCCAATTAAAGAATTTAAAACAGTTATTAAGGATATTAAAAAAGAAGACGTTATTGAATATGAAGTTGACGAATATGGTAGTTTTAAAGTTGATGATCAAGGAGAAATGATAGTTAAAAGTAAAACGGTAAAATATGATACTATATATGAAAAACAAACACTTTTAAAAGAAAATTTGATATTCGATAACATGAATAATAAAAATAATTCTGCATATTGGGATTCAACAGTTAAGAAAACAAAAAGATTAATAGTTGAAGTTGTAATTCCTGCCGGAGAAGAAAGCTTCAAAGAATGTGTTAATATATATATAGGAAGAATGGTTTCTGCTAATAAAAAATTCTCACAATATTAAATGATAAATATTTACAAATTTAAAGCTCTATAATTTTTATAGAGCTTTTTTTTTAAAGTAAAATATTAAAAAAGTAATAAAATTTTAAAAAAAATCCATTGAAACAAAAAGAAATATTATATTTACTTGACTTAATTTTTTTATAATATGAGTGAATCAATTCTTAAAGCATTAATGCGTTTATTCGCAATTATCGCTAATTTTGAGCAAGATGATGAATCTGTCTCTGCAAGATCTGTAGTAGAATCATACTTAAAACAGCACCTTAATCATGCACAAATATTAGAGTATATTGCATTGTTTGATGAATTTTACGAATTACATCATAGCAAAAAAGGGAAAAAGCGACTATCTGCAAATTCGGTCAAAGTTCTCGCAATTTGCGAACAAATAAACGAAGAATTACAGCAAACTCAGAAAATGCTTGTGCTATTTCAATTACTGGAATTTATAAATACAGGTGACGAAGTTAGTGCCGATGATTTAGATTTTATTAAAACTGTAGCTGATACTTTTAATATTTCGAGCGAAGAATATTTCAATATTAAATCATTTATTTTAAACAAACCGAGTGATGTTCCCGAACAACAACGAATATTAATAATTGATAATGATAAAAACTTTTCTTCTGAAGAAGTAAAACATATTCAAAACGATAATTTACCTGGACAAATTAGTGTTTTATATATTCCAAGTACTAATATATATATGTTTAAGTATTTTGGAGATGGAAGTTTAACATTAAATGGACATAGCGTATATCCATTTAAAAGCTATATTTTCGACAAAGGCTCTTCTATAAGAAGTACTAAAATAAATCCAATATATTATAGCGATGTTGCAGGAAGATTCTTGCAAGCCGGTAAAAAAGCTAAAATTGTTTATGTAGCTCACGATGTTGATTTTAGATTCAAAAGCAGCCCTAATGGAATTCATAAATTTAACTTTAGCGAAGAGTCGGGACAATTAATTGGTATTATGGGAGGTAGTGGAGTTGGAAAATCTACATTACTAAATGTTTTGAATGGAAATTTGAAAGTTCAAAATGGTAAAATTACTATTAATGGCTACGATATTAACGACGAAAATGATAAAAAAATATTAGAAGGAGTTATCGGATTTATTCCTCAAGATGATTTACTAATTGAAGAACTAACAGTTTATCAGAATTTATATTTTAATGCAAAATTATGTTTTAATAAATTTACTGAAGCTCAATTAGTTGATTCAGTTGAAAAAGTTCTAATAGATTTAGATTTATATGCCATTAAAGACTTAAAAGTTGGTGGTCCACTAAATAAATTCATTAGCGGAGGACAACGAAAAAGATTAAATATTGCATTAGAACTTATCAGAGAGCCTTCTGTTTTGTTTGTTGATGAACCAACCTCTGGTCTTTCGTCGATGGACTCTGATATGGTAATGGACTTACTTAAAGAACAAACACTTAAAGGCAAATTAGTAATAGTTAATATTCATCAACCTTCGTCAGACATTTTTAAAATGTTTGATAAGCTAATTATCATGGATAAAGGCGGATATGCAATTTATTATGGAAATCCGCTTGATGGAGTAGTTTACTTTAAAAAAATGAGTAACTATGTAAATGCCGAAGAAAGTGAATGTTTAACATGTGGTAATGTTAACCCAGAGCAGCTTTTGCAAATTGTTGAAGCAAAGGTTGTAGATGAATATGGAAAACTTACCAGAAATAGAAAAGTTACAGCAAATGAATGGTACGATTTATTTTGTCAGAATATTGAACAAAATCTTGTATCTAAATTCCCTACAAATGTAAAAACTGAATTACCGGTTAATTACTTCAATATTCCAAACAGAATTAAACAATTCACAATCTTTACATTAAGAGAAATTTTATCAAAGCTTACAAATCAACAATATCTTTTAATTACATTCCTCGAAGCACCTGCTTTAGCTGTAATTTTAGGATATTTTACAAAATATATTAGTGGAACAATTTCCGACCCCAATGCCTATGTTTTTAGTTTAAATGAAAATATGCCGGCATATATTTTTATGTCAGTTGTTGTATCATTATTTTTAGGCTTAACTATTAGTGCAGAGGAAATTATAAAAGATAGAAAAATACTGCAAAGGGAAAGATTTTTAAATTTAAGTAAGTTTAGCTATATAAATTCAAAAGTTATTATTTTATTCTTTATTTCTGCTGTTCAAGCAATTACATTTGTGTTAATAGGAAACTTAATATTAGGTATTAAAGGAATGACTTTTAGTTATTGGCTTGTATTATTTACATCTTCATGTTTTGCAAATATGTTAGGTTTAAATATTTCTGCAGCATTAAATTCGGTAGTTACAATTTATATATTAATTCCATTTATTCTGGTTCCAGAGTTATTGTTAAGTGGAACAATTGTAAGCTTTGATAAACTTCATAAAAATTTTACAAACAATTTATATGTACCTTTTTTTGGAGATTTAATGACTTCTCGTTGGGCATACGAAGCACTTGTGGTTAATCAATTTAAGAAAAACAATTTTCAATATGAATTTTTTGAAATTGATAAAGAAATGAGTAATGCTGCTTATATGTATAATTTCTTGATTCCTAAATTAATGGGAAAGATTGATGACCTTGAAAAAAATATATATAATAAAGAAATTGAATCGGCAGAGAAAAATATGAAAATTTTGAAAAACGAAATTGATATATTAAATTCTGTAAATGGATATACAAGATATCAATTATTCGATAGTTTATCTACAAAAACATTCAGTAATAATATAGCCGAAAAAACCAGATTTTATTTAAGTGAAATTAAAAAACGAAATATTAAAATTTATAATGATGCAGGTTATAAAAAAGAAAATATTTTTAATGCTTTAGTGAAAAAAATAGGCGATAAAGAAAAATTAGATGAACTAAAGCAAAATTATCATAATGGAAGTATTGCAGATTTAGTTCTTAATAAAAAAGAATTAAATAAAATAATTGAAATAGATGACAGATTTATAAGAAGATATGACCCAATTTATCAAATACCTGAATCAAGATTTGGCAGAGCTCACTTCTTAGCTCCCGAAAAAGTTTTCCTTGGACTTCAGCTTGATACCTTCTGGTTCAATGTATTAGTTATTTGGATAACAACTTTATTTCTTTATGTAACTCTGTTAGGAGATGGTCTAAAGAAAATTTTAGACACATTAGGTTCAATAAAATTATTTAAAAAGAAATAATTAATTATTGAAATAATAAATTTTTTCTTTATTTAATTCAAGATTAATAGAATGTATGCGAGAACGTTGTTGCTTCTTTTTCTTTTTCGCATATGCTTTGCATTGACTTTGAGGCTTACATGATTCATTTAATAAACCTATTGCAAATAAACAAATTAATAAAAATGATAATTTTTTCATCGAAATTTTTTTCTAAAAGTATAATTTACAAACTAACTTTGCAAAGTTAATATGTTATTTAATCTAAATTTGTTAAAAAAACAAAATAAAATGAATAATTTATTTGAAATTAGATATAGTCCCAGAGCGTTATCAGATAAGGAAATTGATAATTCAATAATTGAAGATATTTTTGCGATTGCAGGTTCATCGCCATCTTCATTTAATTCACAACCTTGGCGATTTTTAATACTTGATAAATCCAATGTTCTTTATAATAAAGTACTTAGCACTATGTCGAACTTCAATCAAGGATGGGCAAAAAATGCTTCAAAACTAATAGTTACTCTAGCTAGAAATAAATATGAGCATAATGGAAAAAACTATAAACATTCTTTCTATGATTTAGGGCAATCTGTAGCATATATGACCCTAAGAGCCTTAGAACATGGAATTTATATACGTCAAATGGGCGGATTCGATTCAGAAAAATTAACAGAATTATTAAATGTAGATTCT